>CAMASI010000001.1 GCA_945861065.1 Klebsiella pneumoniae
TTAGCTCGAACGAACCGTCCCAATGGACTGCGCGACTGGACGTGGTGTGCGCTTTCAGGTGAAGCGCTCGACTACGCTGCCGCGGCGAATTGTCTAGGTGCCAGGCTAATAGCTAACGGCTAATAGCTAACGGCTGCGCTTGTTTAAGGCCTAGACCTGGTCAGGCTGTTTTCGAAGCAAGTCGTCGAAACCGTTCGATGTCTTCTGGCGTCGCCCGACGTGCCCGAAACGACAACTCCTGCGTCTCGACCTGAAACGACAACTCCGGGGCTGAAATGCCCGTTGTGTCTTCCACGAAGTGTCGAATCAGCGCCGGGGAAAGCTCTCGCAATCGAAGGGCCGCAATTCGGGCAACGATTTCGAATCGCCCCGATCCCGCACTCACGACGGCGAGTTCACCGCATCGGAGCTGGTAAACCGCAGCCTCAGTGAGATTCATCCGCTGTACGGTCTTGCCGTCCGCGTCTACGAAACAAAACCGGTGAGGACCTGCAACCACCTTTACACGATGTGCACCGACAAGCTGACGAATGCGCAGCGCGAGCTCGGTGCGGGCTCGCTCCTCCGCGACCCGATCGCGAACGTCACGCGCGGCAACCCGCTTTTCTTCAGCCAGTCTCGTAGACACCTCAGCCGCAGCCTTCGCAGCCACATGCGCGCGCACCTTGTGGGCGTTGTCCTCCTTGCGCTCAGTTTTGAGCTCTCGTTGCGCCTTGCTTACCTGCGCCTTGCTGGCCAGGCCCTTGGCGAGAAATGCGTCGCGTAGGCTCAACGGCCACACTCCGCGTTGGGCCTACGCCGCGACAACGCGACATGCACGGGTGAGACGGTGCGGTGACCATCTACTTGGTGCGCCCCTACCCAATCGACCGGCTCGCCGAGGCCCAGCTTGCTTTGGTCGCGGCGGTCAACGGCGACGTGAGGCCGATGAGCGCGTTGTACCGGGCCGCATCGGACGCGCTGGACCGACTGGACCCTGACGAGGTCATGCTCGCACGGGCTGCCTACCCGCTTGCGGGCGAACTGGACCGAACCGCGGCCCGAGCGGCCGTCGCCTGCGCGGCTTCGTGGGAGGAGACTGTGTCGGTAGGGTCCACGATCCGCGACCCCGACCGTTTCCGGGGATTCGCTTGGCTTGCAGCGCAGGTCCGAGCCGGGTTGGCACCCGCAAATCCCGACATCGGCAGGATTCAGGCCTTTGCGCGGGGCGCGCCGTTGCCGCGAACAAGCGCGGCCGATTCTGCGTTGTACGCGATCGTGCCGGCCTTGATCGGGCTCGGTCCAGAGCTTGCCGACGAGTTGGTCGGCCCCTGCCCTCTGGCCGGCGACCCGGTGTGGAAACTTCTGGGCCTGACGGCACAAGATTGGGCCGGAATCGACCCGCTCGACGGCATCGCAGTGACGCCTCAAACCTGCCGGGCCGCGTATGCGACGGTGGACGGCGCCTGGCGAAACGCAGTGGCCCGCGGCGCTACCGACGGTTTGTTGGTCCGAATCGCCCCGCCGGAGGAACTCGAACGATGACGCCGAAGCTCGGTCCCTTACAGCGCCCCACCGTCACGCTCGACAAAGCTCGCCCTCAACACCGCTAGTTCGCCTTCTGGCAACGGCACTGCGCCCCCAAACGCTCTCGCAGCCGCCAGCATCTTCGCCGCGTGCTCCACCCGTTCGATCGCCCCAACGGCTTCTGAAAGGGTCGCGCCCCAAGCGAGCGCCCCGTGCCTTGCGAGCAGAATCACCCGATGCTTCGCCAACAAACGCTCCACGGAGTCGCCAAGCGCGGGCGTGCCGGGTCGGCCGTAGGGCGCAATGGGCACGCGGCCTACCGCCAGGATCACTTCAGGAAGGCACGTTGCGTCCAACTGCTCGGCGAGCGGAAACGCGAGCGTAAACCCCACGGCGGTGGGCGGGTGCGCGTGCACCACCGCGCTCGCCTCAGGCACCGTTCGATACACACGAAGATGCAAGTCCAACTCGGTCGACGGCCGACCCCGCAGCACGGTGCCGTCGAGACGAACCACCGCCACATCGTCAGCCGTCAGCCAAGCCTTGTGAACACCTGCGCCGGTCACCGCGACGTGCTGAGGATCGAGCCGCACGGACAGATTCCCATCCGCGGCCGCAAGAAGGTCCCTCCGCCAAAGCCGTTGTGCGGCAGCCCGGAGGGAACGATGAACCCCCAAAACGCCTACCGGTTCATCCATCCGCCCAATACCTCGCGATCGATCGCCGAGTACAGAGGCGCAATCTCTCCCATGGCGTCGGGATCCCGCACGTCCGCCAGAAGCATCACACGATGGCCTCCGTGCTCGCCGACAACCGTGATGGAGATTTCTTGAGGAACGGGAAGGCTCCCGTCAGGCAGACGCACGTCGGGCAAAATCGGCGTGACGGCCAAGCGTGAAGGAAGCGCGAAAAACCCGACTCCGTCCAACGCGGCCCGAACGCGAGCCATTCCCTGCGGCGTGACGGCGCCCACGCCCCGATCGTACAGGCTGCGCGGCGCGAGCTGTCGAATACGACCCGCCGAATCAACCTCCAAGTACCGCCCGTCGAACATGACACGAGACTTCTTACCGCTGGCGCCGTATCGAACCTCAAGCCACACACCGTCATCGAGCCGCACCTCGGTGTGCGCGGCAGGAAGTCCGGCAACGGCTCCCGCTGCGACCAACTCGCCGCCTCCGATCGCGCAGCCAACCCACATCGCGGCCCACAGCATCGCACCCTCCCACACGATCCTACGCTCATTCGCCCACCGATCGCCACGCCCGCTTGAACGATCCGCCTAGGACAAGCCTTATGACCCCGCCACGTACTGCCAGTCGAAATCCGGCCGCGGCGCTGTCAAACTTTGACCCTCCGAGCTCCAAGAATTGCAAGGGGCACGAAAGTGAAAAAGCCAGCGACGGCAAACCAAGTCGGCTGCGGAATGAGTTGGAGGTTCGCCACGTGGCCGAAGGTGAAGAACACGCCCAGCCCGACGGCAAGTGGCGTCGCACCCGTGGGGGCCAACCGCCCGATCACCGTGCCCCCTGCGACAGCGCCCACCACGCTTCCGGCCCACACCAGAAGAAGTGCACCGAGCGGGACTGGGCCCGCCGTCGGCGCTGCCGGGTACAGCAGGTCTGCGACCGCCTCGAAGGTCACCATCGCGCCTGCCGTGGCCAACGTGCCAGCGAACAACGCACCGAACTGCCGCATATGACATCCAGGATGGCTCGACAGTAGCGAAGGCCAGCCCGAAATGCTATCCGCGGCGCGCTTCCGGAGCCCTTATGCGCGCATTGTTTCTCGCCCTTATCGCCTGTGGCAGCCAACCCGGCGATGCCCTCACTTCTACGACGTCCGCGCTAGCGGCGCCGAGCGCCAACAGCAACGCCGGCGGCCTCGCCGACCCGATTGCCACTATCGGCTCGGACCCGGTCACCTTGTCGGAATTGGAAAAGCGGGCGGCACCGGGCCTCATCGCTGCGCAAACCCAGATGTACGAGGCTCGGCGGGTAGCGCTGGATGAACTCGTGATGGAAAAGCTTCTTGAGAAAGAAGCCGCAGCGCGCAGTGTCACCAAGGAAGCGCTGGTCGTTTCCGAGGTCGATGACAAGATTACGGCCGTCACGGAAGCGGACATCACCGGCTTCTTTGAGCAAAACCAGCGCCAGATGAGGGGCGCGGACCTGGAATCCGTCCGTCCCAAGATTCTCGACTTCTTGGGCGAGCAGAAGAAGGGCGAGCGTATGGCCCTATTTATTGAAGAGCTCAAGCAAAAACACGCCGTTACCGACAAGCTCGAGCAGCCCCGCATCCACGTCGAGGCCGGCGACAGCCCTCGGAAGGGCACGACCGCGGCCGCCATTCAAATCGTCGAATTCAGCGATTTCCAATGCCCCTATTGCACACGCGGGAAAACCACGGTTGACGAGGTCCTTGCGAAATACGGCGAACAAGTATCCGTTGTTTTTCGCCATTTCCCCCTCCCCTTTCACGACCGCGCGATCCCCGCAGCCGAGGCCTCCGAGTGCGCACGTGAGAAGGGCAAGTTCTGGGAATACCACGATGCATTGTTCGCGAACCAGCAAGGGCTCACGGACGACGACTTCGCAAAGTACGCCAAGAACGTAGGCTTGGACGCGAAAGAATTCAAAGACTGCCTCGCATCGGGTCGCAATGCTGCACGGGTGCAGAAAGACCTGGAGGATGGCAAGACAGTCGGGATGAACGGAACTCCGGGCTTCTACATCAACGGAATCGTCATCACGGGCGCCCAGCCGATCGAAGAGTTCTCGAAGATTATCGACAAGGAGTTGGGGCGAATTGCCGCGACGAAGGGTACCCACTGACGTCGGAGTCTAGCTATGTCCCTCCTTTGGATCGTCGCGGCTTGCGGAGGCGGTACAGACCAACCCGCGCAACCGCCTCCTATCGGCGTGAACGGCGAATTTCCACGACTCTCGTCTGAAGAGAAGGGACAGAGTATTCCGCTTCACCGCACCGACGGTGTGGTGGACCTGAGCCGCGTCAGTCCAGCGCCGACCGGCACCGACGATACGTTTCAGGTGGTTCTCACCGAACTCGCCGGCAAAGAGGGGAAAGCGAGCCCGATTCGTTCCTACCGCGGCGACCTGCCATTTCCCGTTTCCGAAGAAGATGCCCGCTTCAGACCCGCCGATATGGCCGTATTCGTAGACGGCGTTGAGGCGCTCTATACGCGGTCACCCATGGCAAAACCCCACCGAACCACATGGCGCATTTCCAACGGAAAGCTGTCGCTCTCGAACAAGGGGGAGGTAGGAACAGTCGAGGTCCGCTACCCGGGTGTACAGCGAGCCTTGGACCGACACGACGTGAGGGCCTCTGAACTCACTCCACAGGACTTCGTGCGTTACGACCTGTCGATTTCGGGAACCACCCGACAAGGATTGATGTTGCCCGCGGGCGCGACCGCCTCCTTTGAGCTGACGGTGCCCACAACGCACCCGAAATTCCAGACGTTGCTCGCGCTAGAAGAAACACCGATTCCGAGCGCCACTTCGGATGGGGCAGTGGCCGTACTCCAAGTTGTTGCGGAAGGCGTGACCACGGAAGTCGCGCGAACGCAAATCGCCACGGCTCGCAGCGACTTTGCGCCCTGGACCGTGGACCTGTCGGCGTGGGCGGGCGCCAAGGTCACGCTTCGACTTCAAACCGACTCGGGACCGACGCCGGACTGGGACTGGTTGTTCTGGGCCAGCCCGACGGTGTCGGGGACAGCGCCGTCACCAGGAAAGCGCGTCGTCGTCATCGCTTTCGACACTACGCGTCCGGACCACATCGGATTCTATGGCTATGCCGGTGGCGCCACGCCCGAGTTGGACGCCATTGCGGCACAATCCGTAGTTTTCGATAAGTCCTGGAGCCAAGCTCCCCGAACTCGCCCGAGTTTTCGATCCGCGACCACGGGTCGCCTGCCGCTGGACGCCGTAGGAGCGACCAATCTGGGTCAATATTTTTCGCAAGCGGGTTGGGCGACGGCTGGGATTGTCGCCAACGTTCACCTTCAGCCCCGATTCGACTTTCATCGCGGCTACGACGTGTGGACGTACACGGGGGAGGAGGTCGCCGAGGTCCAGGTAGACCGCGCCGTGGAATGGCTTGCGAGCCAGACGGACCGAGATGCCATGCTTTTTCTTCACTTCATGGATCCCCACTTGCCGTACAAAGCGCCAGGCTCCTACGAGCAGCGCTTCGTGCCCGCGCCGAATCCGGAGTTGGCCACCTTCGAACGCACCGACATCCTCGCGAGGATGAAGGAGGACACGCTCACAGAGGCCGACCACACAGAAATCGTTGCGCGACATGATGGCGAAATGGCCTACCTGTCGAGCCAGGTCGGCAGGCTCTTCGCGGCTCTCGACGCCGCGCCGGGCGAAGCGTTCACCGTGGTGCATTCGGACCACGGCGAAGAATTTTGGGAGCACGCTGGGTTTGAACACAACCATTCGCTGTACGAAGAGACTGTACGCACAGTGCTGTGGTTTCGTCCAAAAGGCGGCCTAAAACCAGGCTACCGGGTGCAGGCACCGGTTTCCCTGATCGACCTCGTACCCACCGTGCTCGACCTCGCGTCTTTTCCGGTCCCGCCCCAACTCGACGGCGTGTCCCTGAGAACTCTTCTCAACGGGAAGGGCACCTTAGCCGCCGCCCGCCCCCTGGGACTCGGCCACCTTCAATATGGCGTTCAGCGCTGGGGGGTCGTGAGCCAAGGGCACAAGTACGTGATCTACACGCTGTCCGGCCGGCAGCAGCTGTTCAATTTGGAGGTCGATCCGACTGAACTGAACGACCTTTCGGCAACCACAGATCTCAAGCCCTGGGTGGACGCGCTGGTTCGCTCCCACGCTGGTCAGGGGGATTCAGCTTGGACGCCCCTCGATGCTGGCCCAGGCTGGCGCATCCGCCTCACATTGGCCCCGAACTCAGCCCCGATCACCGTCGCCCTGCCGGCGGAGGCCAAACGCGCCGGCGTGTTGGACCCAGAAGCAGGGAAAGAATCCCCCGCCAACCAAGAGTGGGGCGAAGTGCCCGACGCCACCATGGCAGACGTCGGATCCGTTGTGCTGTCGGCGGATCGGCGCGCGATCACGATCACGCCGGGCACGCTCGGCCAGGGTGTCGTATGGGTCCGCTTTGACGCGACCACCCCAGCGGAGGGGGTCGCGCTCACGCGAGGCGCCATCATATTGACGGTCGCCGAAGGTAGAAAAGGCAACCCTCGTTGGGAAGAAGGCGAAGAAAAAATCATCGTTGAGCCCGGTACGGTAGTCGTTCCCCCCGCCGGCGAGTGGGCCCGTATGCAGGCCCAACGAAGTGCGGGGGGCGTTGCCGAATCCGACAGGGCTGAACTGATCCGCCTGGGCTATCTTCAGGAAGATCCACCGGAGGTCCACCAGTAAAACACGGGATCACGGGCCCGTCAGGCTGTTGTCATGGACGTGTCCGGACCGCATGCTACTGTAGTTGGGTCGGAGCTGTTCATGACGCGATTTTCTATGAAACGTCGAACTCGCGGTGGCAACTACACCATGATCGTGGGCATCACGATTCCGGTGATTTTTGGTTTTACTGCCATCGCGCTTGACATTGCCTACCTCGAACTTGCCAGGACCCAGGCCCAGAATGTGGCTGACGCCGCGTCGCACGCTGCGTTCGCCGTGTACCGTGACACCCTGGATGTAGACCTCGGAATCGAGGCCGCCACCTACATCGTCGAACACAACAGTGTCGGCGATGGCTTGGGTACGCTCGCTGCCCTTGAGTATGGCGGATGGGACCCACTCGATGGCAACTTCTCGGTGGCCAACCCTTGGACCAACGCGGTCAAGGTCCAAGTCTCTCGGAGTGGAACGAACCACCTTCCGCCGTTGATGTCGGTGGTGTTCGGCAACGATGGATGGGACATTTTCTCCGACGCCGTCACCGCTGGAACTACGCGGGAGCTCATGGTGGTCCAAGACATCACGGGTTCGATGGCCACCCAGATGGACGACGCTCGCGCCGCCAACCTCGCGCTTCTCGACTACCTGATCAACAGCCCCTACCCGGACGACCAGGTTGGAATGGTCACCTTTGTGGGCGGCGTTCAGGACGTGCCGTGGAGCCCGTTGACCAAAGTGGAGGGCAACGAGGACGCGACAGAAGCCTTGTGGGCCACGTTGGACGTGTGCAACTGCAACGTGCCCTGGTACGAAGCAGCCTGCCAACTCAACCCGCCCGTTGAGGGCAACTCTGCTGACTACGACACGTGCTGGGAATGGTTTTGCGACATCGAATATGGCAACATCAACGAAAATCCGCATATGCAGGATTGTTTTGAGGAGGGATCCCAGACCAATCCGGGCCCAGGTGTGAGCCAGGCAGTAGACGAAATCCTGGCGAAAGGTGACCCCACCGCGTTTGAAGGCATCATCCTCGTCAGCGACGGTTTGCCCTGTTGTGGTGAGTTGGTGGCCGAGCGCGAGGCGGAGGGTATCGCCGCTGTGGACTACGCCTACGACAACGGCATTCATGTGTGGTCTATCGGCCTCAACGACGAAGGCGACGACTTCACCTACTTAGAGGGTCTCATCCGTGGCTACGGCCAGTTCTACGAGACCCCCGACTCCGACGAATTGGCAGGCATCATGCTCGATGTCGCCACCTCCATTCCCGTAATGTTGGTGCAATGATGCGAATCATGTCTCGTCGTTCCCGCAAGGGCACAAATATCGTCGAGTTCGCGATGACCTTGCCGATGTTCATCCTGGTGATGTTCGCTCTGGTGGACTTCGGTTGGTATTTCGGCGGCATGTCTATTCTTGATGCGGCTGTCACCGAAGGGTGTCGTGCGGCGTCGCTCGTCGATCCTCTGCTGGGTGACCCCGAGTTCACCGCCGAAACCATCATGACCGACTTTCTAGAGGCGATGCCCATCGTTGAATGTGGTGACGGCTGCGTCATCGACGCCACCATCGTCGGCGAAATTCCGGCCAAGAGCATTCAGTGCACGATCGTCAATGAGAGTCAGCCCATTCTTGGATGGGTGGCTTTGCCGACCCACCAAGCCACGTCCGCCCTGATGCGCTTCGAATGGCAGCGCGAGCAGGAGTTTTAACATGCGCCTATTTGTTCGTAAGACGCGCCGCGGCACGACACTCACCGAGTTCGCGCTGTGGATGCCCATCATGTTGGTTCTGATGTCCGGGATGCTCGACATCACGTGGTTCATGACCCGCTTCCATGTCGTGCAGCGGGCCACACGCGACGGCGCACGAATTGGCGCCTCCCTATTTGAAGGGAACGCGGAATCGGGCGTGGTCATCATCCCGGAGGCCGAGGCGGCCACCAAGGAAATCCTCGAGCTCGCGAATATGCCCTGTGACATCGGTTGCCTCGTCACGGCGCGGGTCGAGTACGTTCCGTTCAAGGCAGTCATCGTCGAGGTCGACTACCCCCATGCCCCCATCGTCGGGATTGTTCCGATGCCCGAATTGATTCACACGGAATTCATTCTCGCAGCGGAGTTTCAATGAGTCTGTGGCTGACGTTGGCAGTCGGATGCTGGGGGAGCAGCGAAGCTCCCTTATTAGGCGGCGTGGAGGGCGCGACCTCTTATGTCGTCCCGGATCTCGACCCCTTAGACGGGGCACACGAAGCGAACGAGGCCATCGTTGCCAATCCTGCGGTGGGCGCGCTCCTCAGCCCGATCAAGAACGGCGGCCCGGCGTCGCCAGAGGGGACAACCGGCACCAACACGGCAGCGCCCGATCAAGGAACCCCTGACCCCTGGATCGTTTACTCCCCCGTGTCGGTTCCCACCGACGGCGATTCTACGACAGGGTCGTTCAGCTGGCCGTTTTCAACGAAGGGCACTCTGACGAAAGAGGAGGACGTCCCCGCGGAATCTGAGCTGCATGGATGGAAGGTTCCGCCGAGCCAAATGATCGACGACGAAGCACGGAGCGCAGCGTTTGTCCAACGGTTGGAGGCCCGCGGCGTCAATACCCGAGCCATCGCCGCCGCCGCAAAACGGCGCGCCGAAGCGGAGAAGGAAAAGAAGGAAAAATGAGCTTCGACGCGCGGCAGGCCGCCGTCGACCTACTCGACGAGTTGTGCGACGAGGGCGCGATCGAGTTGGCCCCGAATGCGAACCGAACCGCGGTAGCCGCGGATTTGGCAGAACTCATCGCGGTACCGCTCGAACTGTCCGCGACAATCGATTGGATCGAAGGGTGGCTGTTCAGTAGCGACGACGTGTCAGAGGTGTTTGCGAACCGTTCGACGCTGGAGGCGATCTTCGAACGGGTTCGCGGGCGCTGAACCCGCGGTGCTGCGCACCGCTGTCGGGTCAGATGAGTCCGAACACGTAGAACGCAAGCGACTCGATGTGCTCGGAACAACCGCTGATGTCGGTCGGCGCAAGTTCGGGCTCAAAGTAGCCGTACGGGTCAATGACGACCTGATCACACACACGCTTGTCCACAAACGTGTAGTTCGTCTCATTGACGGTCGTCCCGTCGAGACCCACAAAGCCCGAGACGACGTACGGCTCAAAGTCCGTGGCCCAAGCCGGTCCAACTGCCATCGCCAATTCCGCCGCATAGGTCGGCGTCATTGGGCCAATGCCGAACGTCCAAGGGAAGATCTGGATGAGGTCGTGAGGGTCCTTCCAACCGTACACGGCTGGGTCGGCCTGCCCACATGACGTGATGTGTGGCGCCAACGCCAAGTCGAACTGCCACGTCTGCCACATCGTGACCGCACCGGCGGGGTACAACGAGTAGGTAGCGGGATCGGTGAGCACCGCGTTGTCGTCCAAGTCATAGAAAGACGAACAAAGCAGGTTGAACATCGGGTCGAGGAAGTCGAAGACGACGACCGCTGGGTAGTCTCCCGAGGCGTAAAGCGTGCTGTCGTGCCAGTCCGTTCCCGACAGATTGCCGGCGAAGCCGATCCCCAAGTATTTCGGCTGAAACGCCACCATGGCGGGCGGTCCGTCGCCTACTAGGACTTCCGGCCACACACAAAGGGCGTCGCCCGTGTCCTCGGTTGTTGTCGTCGCGCCCGTTTCGCCCCAGATGGTGCCCGTGTCGCTATCAGCGTCGGAGTCGGAGTCACTATCGGAATCGCTGTCCGCATCTGAGTCGGCGTCGCTATCGGCGTCAGAATCCGAGTCGGAGTCGGAGTCGGAGTCCGTATCCGTATCGGTGATATTGGTGTCGGTCTCGACCGGCGTTCCGCCCGTGTCCAACGCAGGTTTGTCGGTCTCAAGAAGTTCAGCGCAACCGAGAAGGCTGGCGGCAAGGATCGACGGAAGAACAAGGCGCATCGTCACCATCCACAAGACCCCCAGCCGCTAACCAAGTCCACGCGCGCTCACCAAGATTCGCGCGGCACGGCGCCCGCAGCCGTCAGGATCGACAACACCTCATCGAGGTCCTCGTGGGTAAACAGCAGGACCAGATCGCCCTCTCGAACGCCAGCAAGTGCACGAATCGCTGCTTCACGTTCGTTCGCTGCTACCAAGATCTGCGGCCCTCCTTCACGCTCAAGCCTCAGCCGCAACCGACCGGTCACCTCCCCTGGCACACGGCCTCGCAAGTGGCCCGACAACTCCTTGAGAATGACGCGCGCCGGATCCAAACGCAGGACGGCGTCTCCCAACGCGTCGATAAGCGCGTCGGTTCGGTCTCCCGCCTGTCCAACGACGACCGTGGTGCGCCCAGCCCACTGTGCAACCAACGGAACAAAGTGGGCGACCGCGTCAGGGGTGTGGCAATAGTCCACCACCACACGGGCGCCACGCACATCAAAGAGGTTCATTCGTCCGCGATTGTCCGCGACAGATGCCGTGAATTCTCTGAGCGCTGCTCCGATTGCGGCGCGGGGCAGCCCCATCGCATGTGCCGTCAACGCGGCAGCCAACGCATTTTGTACGCCATGACGCAGCAAACCTCCAGCGGCAAATGCGAGTTCGGCTTCCGCGACGAGCGGCTCACCGCAAAGCCACAAATGCCCGTCCAACGCATAGGCCTCCGCGCCAACGGAACTGCCATCGCGGAATCGAAGCACGGCCACGGTCGGAGGGTTCCGGCGGATCGAAGCTGCGAGGGCGTCGTCGTCCCCATTCACGACGAGCACGCCGTCGGGGGCCACCCCTCGAGCCACCGTGAGCTTCGCGTCTGCCATGTCGTGAATGTCGAACAGACCCCACTCTCCGAGGTGGTCCGCACTCACATTCGTCACGACGGCCGCCCGCGCCCCACCGCACACCAACCCGCGTCGCATCATGCCACCGCGCGCCGTTTCGAGCACAGCAAAGGTGCATTCGGGGTGACGGAGAAGCAGCCGCGCCGCTTGCGGGCCCGTCCAATCGCCACGCGTCAGCCACTCGCCAGCGACCCAGATGCCGTCAGAGGACGTCTGACCGACCTGGAAACCGGCGAGCGTGGCCATCCGGGCAAGCAGCCGGGTTGTCGTGGTCTTTCCGTTCGTGCCAGTCACGAAGACAAAGGGGATCTGTCCAACACTGGGCAATTCGTCGGGAAGTGCCTCAGCATGAAAGCCGACCGCAACCGGTCCCATGCCGAAAACGACCTCGTCGCCCTCGACAAGACAGCTGCGACCGATGTCTGCGCTCGCAGCCACCGCGGCCCGCAGCCGAGGCCGCTCCAACTCCCGGATCGCCTCAGCGATTCGCTCTTCCCCGGGACCCAGACCGGCCGCCTGTTCGACGACGTCTGTTGCAGCGAGCGCAAGGTCCACAGGGCAAGCCAGTGCCACTGTCGCGCCTCCGGGCCACCGACGCACGGCCGTGTGACCGCTCCACCCCAAACGCCGCGCCAACTCCGATGCCGCCTGTTGCCATTGCGCCAGCCAGGCCTCGGCGTCTTCGCCCTCGAAGACGACCTCCGCCGCCGCGCCTGGGCCGTCGAGCACCATGTGGGGACCCGTGATTCGTCGGGACTGCTGAATTCGCATCAATCCTCTGTGTCCACGGCGAGTCGCACGCCGCGGTGATCTCGAATGAAACGTTGCCCGCCTTCGGCGGTCTCCTCGACTTCGACGACGACGGGCGTGGGCGCGACAGGCGCCTCCTCCCGTTTCCCGCCAAAGTAAATGATCTGTTTCCAACACCGGCTGACTTTGTCGCCAAAGATCAGCACCACGTCGCGCTGCGAGGCCGTGGACAGCGCGTGTTGGAGCGCCTCGACCTCTGAAGGAATCACAGTGATCCGGTCGGCGGACACCCCTTCGGCAGCAAGGGCCGCAGCCAGGCGGCGTGGCACATCGCCCGGAGGACGGCCCCTGCGATCGTCGTCTTCGCGCAGAATGAATTGGTCAAACGTGCGCGCGGCGCGACGGCCAATGGCATCGATGTCTACATCCCTTCGGTCTCCTGGCGCCGCGAGCACCACCCTTCGAGCCCCGACCGCGCCTTCGGACAACCGGTCTACGAGGTCGCACATCGCAGACACCGCCGCGGGGTTGTGTCCATAGTCGAGAATCACCTTGAAACCATGATTGTCGTACACGTTCATGCGGCCCGGCGCCTGAAAGAACGTCGTGTCGAAGGTGCGAAGTCCATGGCGTATGTCGTCGAGTTTCACGCCCATCGCGTACGCCATCCCAGCGGCAAACATCGCGTTCACCACGTTGTGCGCGGCACGCCCCTCCAGCGTCGCAGGAATCAAATGGGTCCACAACAAGGGGATGTGGGCGCCCTTGTCGTACAGCGTGATCATCTGCCCGTTCACCCCGGCCTCCAACGCAACGGCCCGTCCGCCGGCGCGTACATGCTCCCTCACCAGCATGTTGCTCGGCGAGGTGGTCACGTAGCAGATGTGTTTGGCGACGCTGTGTTCAGCCATCTGGTTGCACCGATGGTCATCGGCATTGAGTACAACGGTGTCGCGCGCCACTTCGATGGGAATTCGTTTGATTTCGGCGAGTTGATCGAGGGTGTCCACGCCGCGATTGCCGAGGTGATCCTCCGACACGTTCAGGCAACAGGAAACGTCCGGATGCCGAAATCCAAGTCCGGCCCGAAGGAGACCGCCCCTTGCCACCTCAAGGATCGCACAGTCCACGGTGGGGTCCTTGAGCACCATATGCGCGGCCACCGGACCCGTCATGTCCCCTTCCACCGTGCGTTGACCGTCCACATAAACGCCGTCGGTCGTCGTCATGCCCACGGTGCGACCGACCAACTTGTGGATGTGGGCCAGCATCCTTGTGGTCGTCGTCTTTCCATTTGTTCCGCTGATGGTGGCGATCGGGATGCGCGACGGTCGGCCCGGCGGGAAGAGCATGTCCAGAACTGCGCCAGCGACGTCGCGCGGTGTGCCTTCCGAAGGCGCCACGTGCATACGGAACCCAGGGGCGGCGTTGACCTCGCAGATGCCGCCTCCCACGTCTTTGTACGAGCGCGTGATGTCGGGGGACAAGAAGTCTACGCCACACACATCCAAACCCACCGCAGACGCCGCGCGCACAGCCATGTCGCGGTTGTCGGGGTGGATGACGTCGGTCACGTCGATGGCCGTCCCACCCGTGGACAGGTTGCCGGTGGTGCGAAGAAAAAACACATCGCCGACCGCGAGTACTGACGCCGGCGTGTGTCCGGCGTCGGCGAGTAGCCTCAACGCCTGTGCATCCATTTCCAAGCGCGTCAGCGTCTTTTCGTGCCCAACACCCCTTCGCGGGTCGCTGTTGATGATGTCCACAAGTTCGCCGATCGTATGAACACCGTCTCCGACCACATGACCGGGCACGCGCTTGCTGGCGGCGACCAAGCTGCCGTCTACGACCAACAGCCGGTGATCCAAGCCGACAATCATCTGCTCGACGAGCACGGTGCGGGCGTGTTCTCGTGCGCTCGTGTAGGCCGTTCGCACCTGTTCCTCGGTCGTCAGCCCAATGCTCACGCCGCGCCCGTGGTTGGCGTCTAGAGGTTTGACCACGACCGGATAGCCAATTCGCCTCGCGGCCCGGGCAGCTTCGTCCTCCCGAAACACCGAGGTCTGTTTTGGCACCGGCAAACCGATTTCGCCAAGGAGCTTGTTGGTCAGTTCCTTGTCCGACGCGATTTCCACCGCGATGTGACGCGTTTCGCTGGTGACTGTCGCCTGAATGCGGCGTTGATGCCGACCGTGTCCAAACTGAACCAAACTCGCATCGTTGAGGCGAATCCAGGGAATGTCCCTTTCGGCAGCGGCGCGAACCAAAGACAACGTGCTCGGACCAAATGCGCGCCGTTCCGCACCGCGCAAGAAACCCTCCATCTCCGCCTTGAAGTCAAAGTCGGCCGTGTCCCCAGCGCCGACCAGGTCCTTCGGCACCAAGGCGTGCAACGTCTCGAGCGCGAGCGTCGCGACCTGTTGCCCGATCCACGCGTCCTCGTATTCGTAGACCACATGGTATTGGCCGACGACGCCCGTCCCGCGGGTCTTGCCGAACGTCACACGGTTTCCGGCGAGATTCTGCATCTCGATCGCCACATGTTCCATCACGTGGCCCATCCAGGTCCCGCCGTCCTCCGTCAACCTTCGGACGAAACCACCAGGTTCACCGTACGAACAGCCGTGCTCTCGCAACGTCGGCATCCAAGCCAACAACCCGTCGACGAAACCCGGCAGCGCGCCCGAAGGGTGATGCTCCAAGGCGCCGAGGTCCAGCGTCAGGCGGATGACGGGAAAACGCGCGTACTGGTTCGGGCCAACATACGTTCGCTGCTCAACGACGACCATGCTGCTGCCCTCGTGCTCGTGGCTCCCTACGCCACCGGGACCCACATGGGTAGATCAGTCTCAAGCCAACTGGCACGCTTTAGGGCTTGCCCCACTCCGGGTACTCGTCGTATTTCAACGCGGAACCGCGAACGCGGTCCACCGGGTACTTCAACTCGGCAGCTCTGAGCTTCTCCAACAGCGCCGTCGTTGGATCAACCCCCGTGCGCTCACACAAGTTGAGCAGGCACAGCAGCACATCCGCAATTTCTTCTTCGACCCTCTGTTTCCGCTCTGGTGTTGGCGGTTGCGGTCCGTCGTCGGCGCTCCACAAGAAGAGCTCGAGCAACTCGCCCGCCTCGACGCTGACGGCCATAGCGAGGTTGCGAGGGTTGTGAAACTGGCCCCACGCCCGGGCTTCGGAAAACTCGCGCACCCGCCCTTGGAGCTCCGCAAGCGTCATGGCGCGGACCGCCGTTTCGCTTCGCGCACCACGTCCGCAACGGTCTCGGGCAGCGTCTGTTTGGTAGCAGCATTCTGCACGACCACAGGAATGCTGCCGCCTGGATTCGTGCAAACGCGGTAGTCCACCCGCGTGCCCGCTGGCGTCTTTGCGAAGGTCCACCCGCCAATGTTGAGCGAGGGTTCCACCGCGGAACTGTTCGCTGCGAGCACCGCGTCAAACTTCAGGTTGTGGGGGCCCCCACGCTCTCCCATCCGATCCCATTGCACGGTAGATCTTTCGGGGCTGGAGACAGCCGTCAATCGGAGGAACCAAAATCGATCCGACGCCATCGTCCAACCCGGTACGTCCAGGTACTGGTAGTACTCGACCCAGTCGGCGCCCTTCGCCAAAACTTCCGAATCGCGAACGCCCGCCGTGGACCACCGCGTGCACGTCGGAATGTCGATGGCGACGCTCAGCAGCACTTGGGGCGCTACCGTCGTCACCATCTCGCCCCGAAAACACGCGACACCGTCGATGGACGTCTCGTAGACCGTGACTGTTCCCCCGTCGGTCGTCCGGGTAGAAATCTGTTTCCATGACGCGGCATTGATGCTGGCATGGGTGGGCGCGCCGAAGGCGACGGAAAGCAGCGACAACCACATAAAGAACCCCCGAACTTCGACAGCTAACCCCCAGCCCCTGCCACCGCGTCCGCCTGATCGATGCGCGACACCACCCAATCGAAGTCGCCGGTCGTGACGACTGCGTCGCAGTGCCCGCAGACGCCGGTTTCAGCGATGCCCTCGATAGGCGCCGCGCACGACGGGCATTGTGCGGGATCGGTACCCGTTTTGCCTTTGCCGCCGGCCGTCCGAATCAGCGTCCACAGCTCTGAGTACTTGCGCGACGCTTTGGCATCGCCGCCCACAACACCCCCGGTGCTGTCTACGACGACATCCACATTTTCCGCCCAGACTCGGGCCGTCACGGTGTCGAACCAAGCGTCCTGACCTGCGCCAACCACTTCGATGCGATGTACCTTGAGGTCCCGCACCTCGTTGCGCAGGCCTGCCGCTGCATAAGGCTCCGCGAGAAAACGCAGCCGCTGGTACAACGAATCGGTCACAAAGGGGCGGACGGCAATCAAACGCCCAGTAGACCACGCACTTTGTGACGCAAGGAACACGGCGCGCACACGCTCGTCGAAGTTCTGAGGCGTCATGCCCGGGCAACGCGCCAAGAGGCTCCGCCAACTTCGGCCCAGATCAGCCGAAGAAACCGTGGGAACGGTCCAACTCGGTTCTTCTCCGCCGTGTTGTGCCAATACCGGTCCCGGAGCGGTTCGCAGGCCTTCCACGCGGACTGTGACGGCTTGCCAACTCTGTTCCCCGCGCGAAATCGACGTCCCACAATTTCGGCAGGCTCCGTTGCGGTCGGTCTCGACCGGAGAGGCGCACGAAGGGCAGGATAGGCTCGTTACCCGGTTCGGGGGCCCGCTCTGAAGGCCATAGGGCCGTTGCAGTGTCCACACGAGCGTCGCCAGCTCGCTCCTCTCCCCTCGACGCCAGGACGTAGAAAGCGCCACGACCGCCCGTTCATGCGCCCCACTGCGAAAGATCTTGACCAACTGCGCGTTTCCAACCACGGCGCCTTGAACGCCCCCTTTCAACGCCGCAGAAAGGGCCGATTGGGCGGCGGGCGCAACAAAAGGCGCCAAGCTCTCCCAACTCCCGCTCGACGAAGCCTCCAACGAGCGGCGATGGATGAGGGACACCAGATCGAGAAATACGACGGCCGAAAAACCGCGGTCCTGTCCGGACGTAGGTGTGGGCGGGGCCACAGCCGGGCGCGGTGCCCACTTTTCGCCGCGACGCCCGTGGTGCCAGCCCGACGAATGCCGTTCGCGCGCACGCAGCACCAGCACGACGCCGCCCACAAGCAGCAGCGGAACGCCGATGGACGGGTGCTCGATCGTGAGGCGGATCACAAGGTAGATCAACCAGGTCGCGTCGCCATCGCTGCCGCCTCCGCCACCGCCAAAATTAACCCCGCCGCCGCCGCCGCCGCCGCGAGAGCCGCCGCCACCCCAACCTTCGCCGCCGCCCATGCGGGCCAGGGCCTCGGCCACGACCAGGAGCAAAACGATCACGTGCGAATCCGGGGCGCGTCCGCAAGTTCAACGCGCGGCCCTCCGCGCTGCGGGTCCACTGCCCCCAACATCGTGCCCAACTCGGCGAGTGCGGCACTCAAGCCAGCCGTCTCCCCCGTCGCCTCCACTTGACGCCAACGGGCGGGAGGAAGAACCGCAAGCAGACCCACGTCGGGAAGGACGCGTACCCTGCGCTCCGCAAGCGATTGGTACACCAACACACCGTTGCGGTGCGCCGTGGCGTGCACGGCTTCCTGATAAAAGGCGGCCGACGCAGACCGATCCACGGTAGCGGTCGTTTGGCGCAGCGGCAGCATCCTCACAATGGCGTCAGAAGTTCCCAACCACGCACCAACTAGGGCCGCCAACGGCAGCTCGATCAGCAGCACCAGGGGGGGTACATCGAAGGGAACCCACAAAGCGAACAGGTAGGTGAACCACGCGAACACCAAGCCCACGCCCATCGCCACGCCGTAGTACCGGTCCGACCTCGCCGCGACGACCACGACGATTTCGGCGTCTGTGCCTTCCTCCGCCGCGCGAACCGCGGCCTCAAGCGCCTCGGCCGGTTCCGCCCTCACTTGTGCCTGACCGGCATCGCCAACAAGCCAAGCGACGCCACCAAAGCGGCCTCTTCCGCGTCACACTCCGCATGGTACCACTGTTGAACGTAGTTGCGCTGCGCCACCGTTGACAACTGCGTAGTCTCTGCGACCCCTACCGAAGCCAACGCGTCGCGAAAGGCCGGGTCATCCGGGTAGGCGTACATCACACCGTCGGCATCGAGCACCACTTGCTCTCCGCGCGCACCACGAAGCCACAGCTCCCCTCGAGCGTCTTCCCAAACCAACCCCCCCGACGCCTGCAGGGCGGCCACTACCCGTTCCGCAGGCAGGTCAAGCCCTACAAAATCGAGCGGCGGCGAACCATTCGGCTTCGGGTCAGCCCGGTCGATGACCCGACGCCACAACACACCGATCGGCGCCTCAAGCGCGCCAAATACCGCGAGGTGCACATCGGCGAGCCGATCCGACGGCGTAGAAATGACCAGGCGCGTATTGCCCTTGGGATCGATTTCCGCCGCGAAACCGAGCGGCGGAACCCAGCCGTCCAACACACCGTCTTCCGACGTACTCGCTGCACGCGGCCTCACCGTTTGCTGTCCAGGTAGGCCTCAATCCCGCGATTGGTCTGCTCCAAGTTGGGCGTGATGAGGCTGACGATGAACTTCTCAAGCTGAGGTGCGATGCGTTTGGCGATGAAGCTCGGAATGCCCGGCAACTCAATGACGTCGATGCGCAATTCCCCCGTCAGCCGCACAAACGTGCGGGTGGGGCCATCCGCGACCAACTGGTTCTTTCCCTTACAATGTACGCGATCCGTAAAGGCGCGCGTCTTGATGGTCCAATCGCACCATGTGCCCTCCGTATGCCACGTTGCGAAGTCATCCCACCGAAGGTGTTCGGGCTTGAGGAAGCCCTGCGCGATGGCGGGAAGTTCGCGGTCGCCGACCCACTCGTTGTGAAGGGATACGCGCCCCTCGAATTCCTCGCGCTTGCGGACGATGACCTCCCGAATGTCGGGAATGAACTTCGCCGCATCTGGAAGGTGATCCCGGTACGCATGGAACACAGCGTCCAGCGGGTGGGCGATTCGGGACTCGCTTCGGATCTCCACGGCGACCTCCGGAGCCCGCGCCCATAACGCAAGGGGCTGCCCCGTCTCGGTTGCGGCAAATCTGTCGCATACATCGAATTGACGTCCCTTGTAGGCCCATTTTCGCGACCATGGGGTCGGCACGACACTTGCGGTAGCCTCCTCCCACCAAACGGAGACGCCCGTGACCATTCCGAACCTCCTCCTCCTCTCGTTTGGCTGCACCGACAGCGGCCTCGGCATCACCGAATCCAACGGACCGCTTCTTCACGTCCCGGGAGACGTCATCGAAGGGGAGTTCGTCATCTACGCAGACGTGAACAGCAGCGTCGCCCACGACCTCGGCATCGAGCAGATCGACTTCAACGACGTGCTCGGCGCGGGTCTGTATGAAGCGACAGCGCCCATTGAATTGTCCACCCTCGCAGCCGCCCTGCGAACCCATCTGCGCGGCGAGTTGGTCGTGGAGAACAACCGCCCTCGTGCGCTGTTCGCCGACCCCTACCGCAGCCTTCAATGGAATCTCGACACCCTCGACATCGAAGCGGCCTGGACGGTCACCAAGGGTGCTGGAGCGACCGTCGCGGTGATCGACAGCGGCGTCAGCTCCGCCGGCGAAGACACCCCAGTCAACCTTAAACTCGGGTGGGACTTCGTCGGCAATGATGCGAAGCCGACCGATGAGAACGGCCACGGCACCCACGTCGCGGGCACGATCGCCCAGGCGACCGACAACGGCCTCGGCGTTTCGGGCGTCGCACCGCAGGCGACCGTGCTCGCAGTTCGGGCCATGGATGCGAACGGCAGCGGCAGCGCCTGGGGCATCGCGCAGGCCATCACCTACGCGGTCGACCAGGGGGCAGACGTCATCAACCTTTCGCTCGGCAGTGCGTGGTCTACGGCCATCGAGGAAGACGCGATCGACTACGCCTTCGACAAGGGCGTCATCGTCGTGGCAGCCTCAGGCAACAGCGGGACCGGAACCGTGGACTACCCTGCGGCCTACGAGTCCGTCATCTCGGTCGGGGCAACCCGTGCCGACAACACCGTCGCACCGTACAGCAACACGGGAGCGGCGCTGGACCTCGTCGCGCCCGGCGGCGACATGACCCGCGACAACAACGGAGACGGCTACGCGGACGGCATCCTCCAGGAAACCTTCGCCGGTTCCTCGTGGGGCTACGAGTTCTATGAGGGCACGTCGATGGCTGCGCCTCATGTCGCCGCCGTCGCCGCCTTGCTGATCTCCGCAGGCGCCAACCCCTCCGACGTTCGCGGTCTGCTGCAGACCACGGCGACAGACCAGGGCAGTTCGGGTTGGGACAAGAAATACGGCTGGGGCTTGGTCAACCCCGTGGCAGCTCTGGCCGCACTCGGCGCTGCGCCCGGTTCTGCACCGCCAGCGGCCGAAGAACCCGCGCCACCCCCCGCGGACACGACAGCGCCCGTGGTGAGTGGCGTAGACGGCAGTCGGTCCGGCACGTCGCTCGTTTTGTGGTGGGACACGAACGAGCCCGCCGGATCGTGGATCGACTTCGAGGACTACGGTGTGTTCGGCGACGGCACGTTGGTCACGCACCACGAACTGAGCTTCACCATCTCGACGTCCTCGACCTACGTGTTCACAATCATCGCCGACGATGGGTCCGGAAACGAAGGCACCAGTGGGCCATGGGTGACGTACCCCTAGTGCCAATGCGCTGGCAAACCGCGCACCCGTCGCGTAGGGGCACCGCGAGGGCAACGACGATGTGGTGGATCACAGCAGCGCTAGCAGCCGACGGCACCCTAGACGAGCCAGTGCCGCCGTCTGGCCATCGTTCCGCCCGCGCTGGCCATGCCCTGTCCATCGTCGGCGAGATCGTTGCCCTAGCCGCCACCCCGCTGCTTGCGGCCGGCACCACAGGCGCGACATTTTCGGCCATCGAAGACCCCGTGCAGCCGCTCGAGTCGCCCTGGAACGCTTTGATGTACACGGGGCTTGCCTTGGCCGGCGTCGGCGCTCCGTTGACCATCGCTGGCGCCGAACTCGAGGCCTCGGGTCGAAAGGCGATGGGCCAAACCGTCAGTTCTCATGGCGACGTGGCCGCGTGGGCCTCGTTCGGCGTCGCCGTCAGCCTCCTCACCGTCGCGATTCCGGTGGCGAATACCGTGGGCCAGGATCACCCCTCGGCTCGGCCAATCGTCGTCGGTTCCGCGGGCCTCGTGAGCACGACCTTGTGGTTCTGTTCCTTGGGCCTCGGGGCGGGGTTTCGTGGCAGCCAACGAGAGGCCGGTGCTTTGTCCGTGACCTTCGTCCCCTCACCCCAGGGTGGCGCCATCGCGATGCGCTGGTAGGCTCGGCGTGGCGAAACCTTCTTTTGCTCGCAACGCCGTGTCCGGCTGCGGGTGCGCCACGGGCTGCTTGGGCGCGTTTGGCGGAATGATCGCCTCCGCGCTGCTGGCGCTGGCGCCATTCGGCCAGGTGACCGCTTCTGAGGCGGTCTGGCTGCGCTGGTTCGCGGTCCCCGTGCTTGTAGTCTGCGTCATCGCCATGCTCGTCGGACCGATCGGGTGGATTGGGGGGCTCCTCCTCGACCCCGCGGAGGGCGAAGCGGACCCCTGATGCGCGTTGCGCGAACAGTGGGATACCTGCGCGCGAGCGCCCAGAGGAGCTGCGGATGGCTGGACAGTCCGGGATCGAACCCGGAACCGAGATCGTGGCCCTGCTGCAGCGGTTGCAGACCTCGAGTTCCTTCGTGGTCGCGCGCCTGAACAAGCTGGCGGAAGAGTTGGAGGCCACGCGTGTGCCTGCAGACGAACGAGGTCGGCTGCTCCGCCTCGTCGACGAAGCCACCGCCGGCCTAGAAGACGTCGGACATGCGGTACGCCGCCTCAAGGCGCTGTCGTGGCAGCGGGCCGACCCCGCTGACATCGAAGACGGCGATGACACCTGGGAGTCCACGGGTGCCGGCGCCCGCATCCTCGTTGTCGACGATGAAACGCAGATTCTGGAATCCGTTCGCACGGCACTGAGAAGCTACGAAGTATCGATCGTCGCGAGCGGCCTGCGCGCAAAGGAGTTGCTCGCATCGGGCGCCGCGTTCGACCTCGTCATCGTGGACATCCTAATGCCCGACTTCTCGGGAATCGCGTTGCACGAGTGGTTGGTCGCCAATCGCCCGGAGCTCGCGCGCCGGCTGTTGTTCATGACCGCCGGTGCCTTCAGCACGAAGGTTCGCGACTTTTTGGCCTCCGTCACAAACCCGGTCCTTCACAAGCCCTTTGACACCAAGACACTTCGGTGGATGGTCGCTCAAAAACTGAGAGAAGACGAGAAGGCTGCGGCCACGTGGCGGGGCTCCCCGCCCAAGGCGTGACCGCAAACAACGCCCCTCTCCGTACCGAAACGGTGGGTACGGGCCCAAGAATTGCCTGGTTCTTGCACGGTATTTTCGGGCAAGGCCGGAACTGGCGAAGCTTTGCCGTCAAATGGCTCAGCAACAATCCCGATTTTCGGGCCGTCTTGCCAGACCTGCGCGGACATGGTGGGTCGTTGGGGGCAGCGCCGCCCCACAACCTCGCGACTTGCGCGGCCGATCTCGAAGCCCTTCCCGCCCCCGACCTCGTGGTGGGACACAGCTTTGGCGGCAAGGTCGCGCTCACCTGGGCAGCGCTCAGACAGTTTCAGGGCAACCTCGTGATCGTGGACGCGCCCCCCGGCGTGGTGCCCATGGACCGGGCGACGACGGAGGCCGATCCCCGTCACGTGCTGACCCTGCTTCGCTCCGCCCCCAACGACCGGGCGGCCGCCCGCGCACACCTTCTGGCGGCAGGCCTCGGACCCGTCGTTGTGGACTGGCTTCTTCTTTCGCTTCAGCGCGAGGGCAATGGCTGGGAATGGCAGTACGACCTGGACGCCATCCATGGCCTACTGAATAGTTATTTCACGACAAACTGCTGGCCTGCGTTGGACCTACCCAGAAGCCCGCCTGCGATCCTGGTCATTGCCGGTCGGGGTGGACGCTGGACAGCGGAAGAGCTGTCTCACGCTGGATTGTGCCCGGGCGTTCGCCCGGTGATGCTGCCGTCCGCCGGACATTGGGTGCATGTGGACGCACCCGACGCCCTACGCTCCGTGCTGGACGCAGCGGTGTCGCCAACAGCAGCAGCTTGACAGCCCGGCAATAAGCGGTTCAACCGCCAGTATGTGGTGCTTCGCCGTCACCCTTGCAGCCGCAGAGCCCTTGGCCGCCGATCAGCGCCTGGTGCTTGCCCGCACGTTTGACCGAGACCGCAACCACGCACTCGACCGCGACGAACTCCGCGATCTTGGGCGCCTCGCACCCACAGGACACGCGGACCTCTTGGGCTGGTGTGTAGGCGCCATCCTTGACCCAAAGGGGCATGGCGTTTCCTTGCCCGATGCCCCCACCGCAGCCCGAACGACCTGCGACGACAAGGCGGTCTCCGAACCCTTCCTGACCGCTTGGACGTCGCCCCGCTGACGTCTGACGAAAAGTAGACGACCCACCGCCTCAAACAAGTGTAGGAGAGGGTCGGCGGGACTCATGCGGTTTTTTCTCGTATTTGGGCTTGGTTGTTCGGGAACACCTGATCCAGCCACGGACACGACCAACGGCGGCGCTGGAGGCGACGGCGGTGCAGGTGCGGGGGCCGGAGGCAACGGCGGTGCGGGTGGCAGCGGTGGAAGCACCGGTCAACCGTGCGCAGTTCTGAACGCCCCAGGCACCGCCGCTGGTTTCGCGGTCTCCCTGCTCGCGGACCCCGTGGACGGACCTCTCGAAGATCGGGTGCTGCGCAGCCGGCTCGTGGAATTTACCAGCGCCGCGGGCACAGTGGCCGTGACCGGAGGCTTCACGCTCTCCGACGAAAACGGAACCACACCGACCGAGCTCTCCGGAGATGGAACCCTCTACGTACGAGCGACCGGACCCGGAACCGGTGAGCTGACGGTTTCAGGGGCCTGCGAATCAGTGACCTTGTCGCTGCTCGCTTCTGCCGACCCTGGGCTAGCCGCACGTAGTTTCGCAAGCGAACCGGGGTTTGAACCCGTAAACACGTTCCTGATCAACGAGGAGATTCACGTCGCAGTGGACTCGACGCGCCACGCCGACCGTTCGGGCGTCACCGCCGTCGCGCACCTGACACCACACCGGGCCATGGCCGAGTGGCTCGCAGACCCTACCATCCAGGCCACGGCGTCCGTGACAACGACGGTTGGAACTGGCACGGTCGACACGTGGCCGTTCAACCCGGCCGACATCGAATTGGATCCCGACGCCATCGTGAACCTGTTCGACGTGGTCATAGACTTCGACGGAAATGGTCAAATGGACCCCGGCGACTTGCTGGACGGCGGCGACAGCCCTGGCCTCGCCATTGCGGCGGACCTCGGTGAGCTCGGCCCACACACTCCCATCGTTGAAGAATGGGAATCGAGCTACTGGATTACCCAGCGCGTGTACTGGCCCGAGGACATCGACACGATGGGAAAACTCCCCGTCGTCGTGATTTCTCACGGAAATGGTCACAATTATTGGTGGTACGACTACCTTGGAAATCACCTCGCCAGTTGGGGCTATGTCGTCATGTCCCACCGCAATGACACGGTGCCGGGGACAATCACTGCCGCGGTGACTACCGTCAACAACACAGAAGCTTTCCTCGCAGACCCGTCCGCGGTGGGAAGCGGAATTCTCGTCGATCATCTCGACAGCCACAACCTCGCGTTTGTCGGACACAGTCGCGGGGGGGAAGGCGTCGTGATTGCCTACGACGCGGTCTACGACGGTGTCGCGGCCCCCTCGACATTCTCCGCTTCAGATATCAAAGTCGTGGCGTCAATTGCCCCGGTCGTATTTGAAGACCCGGTAGCCACCAGCAACCCCCACGAGGCTGTTTATTACACGATTGCCGGCAGTCGTGACGGTGACGTCACCGGGTCCGTGAATAACGGAGACGTCATGTGGTACCGTATGCAGGCCAACGCGCTCAATGACCGCGTCGTCACGTATGTGCACGGGGCCGACCACAACGATTTCAATTGTTGCGGAGCCGAGGACAACACGTGGGGTACCACAGGGTCTGGCGAAATCATCGGTCGGGTGCCAGCACAGAGCGTCGCCAAAGTGCAGCTGCTCGCGCTGTTCGAAACGTACCTGAAAGGCACATTTGGTGTGTCGGACTTCCTGACGCGTGACCCCACGCTTTTCCGGCTTCCGACAGTAACCCCAGTGTACGCGTCGAGTTTTGTGCCCGCCAGCTGGGCCGACACCTACGTGATCGACGACTTCCAACTGGACAACGACCCCCTCGTTTCCTCTTCCGGTGGCGGCGTGTCCAGCACCGTGCTGAACCTCGTCGAGGGCACGATGCAGGACAAAGACGCGACATTTACGTTCGAGGAATTGGACCCGTTCAGTGGATTCACGCAATCCGATAATGACGGCAATCCGCAACGCGGCATCGTTTTCGACTGGCTCGAAGGCACGCCCGCGACCCTACTGTTCGACGTCGTGGCCGGGGACGTAAGCGGCTGGCGTTACGTCACGCTGCGGGCTGCCCAGGGTCCACGGCACCCCACCACGTTGGAATTGGACGCAGACTTGAGCTTTGGCCTCAGCTTGCTCGACGCGCACGGCAAATCCGTCACCGTAGACACCGCGAGCTACGCCCTCGTGCCTACCCCGTACAAACGATCCAACGACGGAAACGCGACGGGTTGGGCCGCAGAATTCGCGACAATTCGAATCCCCCTGAGCGCCTTTGACGGCGTTGCGGGGCTGGACTTGACCCAAGTCACAGGGGTGCGCCTGGACTTCGGTTCCACGGGAACAGCGGCTGGCCGTCTCGGGTTGGACGATTTGGCATTTACGAACTGATGGAGACGACCATGCTCATTCCCCTTCTGTCTGCCCTTGCGGGTGCTGCCGACCCCGCCGACGCCGACGTGGTTTGGGCTCGGCCCTTCACGGTCGCGGAACCCTATGTATGGACGATGCGCGGCGACCATCCACTCGTGACGTCGGGCTGGATCGTACAACTTCGTGTCGAACCGATTCGGATGCGACCTACACAATTGCGGCAGCCCTTGTTGTTCGTCGACGACCGCCCCGTGCGACCCGTCAATTTCGACGACGTCAATGGCTGCTTGGTGGCCGTTGTGTCCTCCGACACACCATTGGACCAGGCGACGCTGTTCTGGTCGGCGCCCTCTCTACCAGAACGCCTGTCGGCCGCGGACGGAGAAACCGAGCGAACCCAGGCTCGTGCGCTAGGTCTCGGCGGCCTGGATCGCGTTCGCTGGTCCGCCGCAGTCGCCAACGGCGGAGGCGCGATCGCCGCACAAGATGAAGCTGGCGTGATGGCAATTGCCCAGGCGCGCGCTGCCACCTGTTCATCCCAGCCCTAAGGACCTGTCGCAACGCTCTTAGGGCCCGCGTCAGAATAAACGATCCAGCTCGCGGGCGGTGAGGCGCCGCGAGGGCAAGGCGCCCGACGCAGGCTAGGCCTGTGTCCTGCCCAGGAGGGCGACGCCGCCATCGCGGATGAATCGCCGCCCGAAGCGGAGCGTTATTTTGATGCGGGCCCTTAGTACCTCAGACCGAGCGAGAAGCCCGCGTTGTCCCCTAAGACGACGCCCCAAGTCAGCGTCCCCGCGCCCACAGCCAGCACAGCGACGGACCCTAGGACGAGCGCGTTGGTGGTGTCTCGGGCGGCTTGGGCATCCCCAAGCGTCGTGGCGTCGTCAAACCGTGCACGTTGTGTCGACGAAACCCAGTACAACGTCGTCGCCGCGGCCACACCGACACCCCCGGCGACCATCAGCGGGGTCTTTTCCCACGGGCGCTGTCGCTGCAGAACAACCGCGGATCCACCACTGCTAGGTGACGGTTGGACAGGAGGTCGGGCGTCTCGGGATTCTTTTTCTTGAGGCGCAACAGGCGGTGCTTTGGCCACCGGTACGTCCGCTTTGCTCTTGCCCTTTTCAACCACCGGCGTCGGCACCACCACGCCCCATGTGGGGAAAGCCACGCCGTCGATCACTGCGCCCTGCCAGTTGTTGCCAGGATTGAACTGATACAGGTGAACGGCGTCCGGACGCGCCCGAGGGGCTTCCAACTTCCTGCCATCCAGCACATGCTGCCCAACAGCAAACACGCCTTGCCCGGCGACCGGCGGCGCCCCAGACGTCTCTCGCATCTCATTCCAAGCGATCAGCAGCCCGTGACGGGCGGGCAACTCATCGATTCCGTACTGGAACGACGCGTCCACGTCCACCGCGGTGCGCAGCCATTTTCGCGCGCGGGCTGCGTCCTCAACGACGTAGGCCGACGCGACTGCGCGCCAGGTGCGACCGACCAGGATTCCGGGCAAGGGTGAGTCCAGGCAGGGCAACGATTGTTCCATCGCTTTTGCGGTGCCAGTCGCGACGCCCGTATCCCCAGCGCGAAGACCCTCCTCCACGCGAACTAAGTCGGCAAGGAGTCCGTCCACCGTGTAAGGAACCTCACACGCAGCCCAACCCACCCGAATGGCCAGAGAAATCCACACGTGGGAGCGCTAACGCCGGCACACCCGAGCGGCCCCACAGCCGTGAACCGCGCAGATGACCGACTTACCAGCGGTGCGCAAGTGTGTTGAGCCTAGCACAGCCAGCGACAACGGATCAACGCGCTTGCCCGCCGCTGTCAGCGGTCCAGCGACCTCCCCACCAACGTCACCAGGACACCGAGTCCGGCGATATCGCCGGCGGCTACGGCCTCCTCGAGCTGTCCGCCCAAGCGAGAGATCTCGGGAAATCCATACGGCGTTCCGCTTCCTTTCATCGAGTGTCCCATGCGGCCGATTTCGGAAAGCACGCCCCGTTCCAGCGCGAGTCGCATCGCCTCGACATCCTTCCGACGGTTTTGAATGTAGGTCGGCACGAGGTCGGCGATGTCCGGATCGACGTTGGGTAGCGGCGTCTCAGACGTCACGGCCGCCAACGGCTCCCCGGAAACCGAGGTCCGTAAACAGGCTGAAACTGCCTCGATAAAATCCATCTTGATAATCGGCTTGGCTAAATAGGCTGTGCACCCCGCGGCCAAACAACGCGCCTTCGCCGCTTGGCCCGAATGACCCGTGACGGCAAGAATCGGCAGCCCCATATGCTGCGGAAAAGAGCGAAGTACCCGCGCAGCCTGAAACCCATCCATGACGGGCATTTCCATGTCCAGTACAACAAGATCAATCGGGTTCTGTCGGACAGCGCGAATCACCTCCTCCCCGTTCGTCGCAACCAACACTTCGGCACCGGCCGCGACCAGTCTTTCCCGCATGAGCGCCCTGTTATCGGGATCGTCGTCAGCAACTAGAATCGTCGGAACCAACCGTACCCAACGTTCAACCACGCCCAAAAGCCGGTCCCGGCTCACCGGCTTCGTCAGGAAGTCGTCCATTCCAGCGCGCACACAACGCTGCCGAACTGCATCTGTCGCATGGGCAGTAAAGGCCACGATCGCCCTCCGCCCCCGCTGCAACATCACCTCGTCAGACCGAATGTGCGCCGTGGCCTCAATCCCGTCCATCACGGGCATGTGCACGTCCATAAGGATGACGTCAAACGCCTGGGTGCGCGCCTTCAAAACGCCGTCTCGGCCATCGTGAGCGACCACCACACGATGACCCGCGGACTCGAGAATTGCGAGTGCGACCTGCTGATTGTCGGCGCTGTCTTCAACGACCAGCACGTCTGCGCCTCGATGAAGGCGCACACCGTCTGGAGGCTGCGGCGCACGCGCCTTGCCCCGCGTGGGTGTCGTGGGCGCGGAAAGCGACTCGTCGAGCGTGGAAGTCGGCCATCGCATTGTTGACCCCGCACTGCCGTCGACAGCAGCGATGAGCGCCGCGAGGCGCGGAGGCCGCACCAACATCGCTTCGAACGTGCCCTCACCTCCCGCGAAACTCCTCGTCGGATCCACGCAAAGGATTCGCCTCACGCCGCGACGAGAGGCGCGCACCTGCACCATCGCCGCCGCACCCTCGGGGTCGTCTAAATCTTGGTCCACCACGACCGCGTCCGGAGAGAAACCCGCATCCAACAACTGCTTCACCTCTGCGGCGCTCGTGGCGCTTGCCACCTTGGCGCCAGATTCCTTCGACGCCTCGACCATCCAAGCCCTCGCAATTGGGTGCGGATCGGCCACAATAACAGCGAGTCCGGCCAAGCGGCCCTCAAAGGCAGACGGCGCAACCGTACACGCCATTGGTATCCGCACCCTGAACATGCTCCCGCGACCGACTTCACTTCGCAGTTCGATCTTCCCCCCCATAAGTAGCACCAGCGAACGCGTAATGGAGAGGCCGAGACCGGTGCCGCTGACCCTCCCGGTTGGGTTGTGGGCGGCCCGATAGAATTTCGAGAAAATGAGCCCTTGGTCTCGCGTCGAGATTCCTACCCCAGTGTCGATGATCGCAAGGACCATTTCGTGCCCGGAGGCGTCGTCGTCTCTAGGCCGAAACCTAAGCCGAACAACCACCTCGCCCTGTTGAGTGTATTTAATCGCGTTCGACAGCAAATTCATGACTATTTGCCGGAGGCGGTGCACGTCGCCCATGACCTCTACGGCGGCACCCGGTGTGACGTCGCACAAGAGGCGCAACCCCTTGCGCGAGGCGGAAACAGCCAAGAATTCCACGACTTCTTCGACGACGTCGACAATCGAACAAGGTGCAGACTCCAGATCCATCTGTCCCGCTTCAATCTTCGAGAAGTCGAGAATATCGGTAATCAGGTAAAGCAACGCCTCCGTATTCATTCGGACCGTTTGTAGGAGTCGACGCTGCCGGACCGTGAGCTCTGTGTCCAAGGTCAGCTCGGTCATACCAATAATTGCGTTGAGCGGCGTACGAATTTCGTGGCTAATATGGGCCAGAAAATCCGACTTCGCCTGGCTCGCAGCCTCGGCCGCGTCTTTTGACCGAGCGAGCAGGGCCGCGGCACGCCGACGCTCGGTCGTTTCTCGTGCGCACACCGCGAGCCCACGGGGCTGCCCATTTACAACCATCGGAGTGACAAAAATATCGAAACTCAGGGCCCCCTCGCCGACGCCGCTCACCCACTCATGCCGCACCGTGTCCCCCGCGAGGCCTCGGGCATACACTGTGCGCCATTCTGCTTGGGAGCCGGGCACGTGGCAGTCCAAGACGGACACGCCCGGCAGCGGGCGGCGTTGCAATCCCGCGAGGTCGGCGAAGGCCTGATTGAATGCAATTAGCCGTAAGTCGCCGTCCAAGGACCATACGGGGTCCACGACATGTTCCAACAGGGCGTGGTGATCACCCAGCCTCAGTTGCCCCTCAGCGTCGTCTGCCGATGGGCCGCCGCCCGCGCCTTTTCGACTCACGAATCCGCAATCTTATATTTCTTGAGCTTTCTGTACAGGGTCGTTCTTGGAATTCCAAGCTGGCGAATCACTTCGCTCATGTTGCCGCTGGTCGCCTGAATTGCCGCCTCAATTAGACTTTTCTCAGATTCATCGCGAGTAATCGGAGTTCTCGGGGCTAGAAAAGTGGGTTCCTGCGACCCGTGCCGAGAATCCGATTGGTGCGTTTGCGCTGGGATTGGCGTTCCCATTCCCTGGATGGCATCACGAATGCGCCTTGGAAGGTCCTCCAGTCGCACCTCGTCCGAAAGGCTGGCGACCAAAGCGCGTTCCACGGCGTTCTGGATTTCACGCACGTTCCCCGGCCAACTGTATTTCTGGATCGCCGCGACCGCCGACTCCGAAAATCGCGCCCTCGGCCGATCGTGTCGCGCCGCAAAGTCTGCCAGAAAATGTTGCCCCAAAAGTACCGTGTCCTCGGGCCGGTCCCGTAGCGGCGGGATTTCGAGCTCAAAAACTGCTAGTCGGTAAAATAGATCCTCACGGAAGCGCCCCTTCCGCACAGAGGCGTGCAAGTCCTCGTTGGTTGCACACACGATGCGGACGTCTACTTCAATCTCTTCGTTCCCCCCGACCCGATAAAACCGTCGTTCCTGAAGCACCCGCAGGAGCTTCGCTTGCAACCCAAACGACAGCTCTCCCACCTCATCCAAAAAGAGCGTCCCTTTGTCGGCCTGCTCAAAACGGCCCGACCGCCGTCCCGCGGCGCCCGTAAATGCACCCTTCTCGTGTCCGAAGAGCTCAGTCTCTTGAAGCGTATCGGGTATCGCCGCGCAGTTGATGGCAACGAAGGGCCGATCGCGTCGATTCGAATTCGAGTGGATGGCCCTCGCAACAAGTTCTTTGCCCGTGCCACTCTCGCCCGTGACCAGGACGGTGACATCGCTTGGGCCGACCCTATCCAGCTGTCGGTACACCCGACGCATCGCCGGAGATACGCCGATGATTCCGGCGTACGCGCTGCCGCCGTCCCCGCGTTCCGCCGCACGCAAGGTCCGAGAGTGCACGTTGTGATCGATGGCGGCTTTCACCGCGGCGACCAGGCGTGTGCGATCCACGGGTTTGGTCAGGTAGTCGTAAGCGCCGACCTGGATGGCGCGAACCGCCTTCGGAACACCCGCATCGGCCGTCAACATCAGAACCGGAACGTGCGGATGCCGTCCTCGAACCCACTCCAGTACCGTCATGCCACCAATGCCCTCCATATGGAGGTCCAACAGAATGGCATCTGGAATGATTCGGTCAAGCGCGAACAACAAGCTTGCGCCGTCGTCGTAACCCTCCGCTTGGATTCCGGCGCGTTCCAGCCAACGTTGCACCAGAATCCGGTGGCTCTCATCGTCATCTACGACGAGAACGACCGGAAGGTACGTACCCTCCACTGGCCCAAGCCCGGGCGCCGCCATCCACTCTCCCCGTCTACAGTCCCAGACTTCCCGCCCCGACTAACACGACGGCGAGCCTGTTCAGTGTGCCCACACCCGCAAGTTGGCGCCAATATCGTCGAGAATCGCCCTGACGACGTCGTAGTCCGGATGGCGGACACAAACGTAGGCGTTCGCAAGGTAGCCAGCTTCAACGGGTTGGGTCCGTTGTCCCACGGCCGGAAGGTGCATGCGGAAGATCAAGCTCCCATACTTGCGCTGCACTTCGTCCAGACCTGAATAGCCCGCAATCGTGCCGTCCTGGTTGGGCCTGAGCGCAACGAGCCCCGCAGCGTACTGACGGCTAGGCCGCTCCGCTACTTTGCCCCAAACCAGGGCTCTCGCCCATTCGGTGTACAGGTCGAAGTCGTTGGCCGCGCAATAGGTGTCCCACCAGTTGCAGCCGGGAGGGCGCGCGCCAATCTCGCTAAAATACAGGCCTTTGGCGCCTGCAAACCACTCCATATGGGTCGCAGTTGTCGAAAGGCCCAATTCCGCCACCACACGGCGACCGAAGGCCCGCAATTCGCTGTACCCCGGGGCGTCGATGCGATTGGTCGCAATCATCTGCGGCGAAACAGCCCGGTCCCTCATTCCTTCAAGAACGTTGGGATAATAGTGGGTGACTGCCTCAAATACGACTTCGCCGTGGCAGGTAAGCGTATCGAAATACCCCTCATGCCCGGCAATGAACTCTTCCATTGTGAAGTAGCGTTCGTGTTTGTCCAGCCCCGTTTCTCGCAACGCGGCCCAAAGCCCCTTGTCGTCGTCGATCCGATAGGTTGACGCGGCGCCAGCCCCATCTCTGGGCTTGAGAATGACCGGATAGCCCTGCTCGCGCACAAACCCCACCGCATCTTCCGCACGATTGACGATGGCATTCGCCGCACAAGGAATTCCTTTTTGGCGCAGTTCTTGCTTCATGACGAACTTGTCGCGGCAGTAATTTACGGTGCTCGACGATAGCCCCGGGATCCCGGTCCGTTCGCGCACGTGCGCGGTCGCAAGCACATGGGCCTCGACGGTCGCCTCCAATCTGTCCACCCAGGGTCCCCGCGCCTGGATGCGCCTGACCGCCTCGGTCATCGAATCGACGTCACCCAATGCCGGAACGGACTCGTAGCCGTCCAATAGCTCGCGAATCTCGGGATCGAGCCGATCGACCGGCGTGTCGCCGAGCCCGGTTACCCGGGCGCCTACGTTTTTTAGACCGCGGACAAACCGGCGTTGATTCGCCGGAAAATTCGGGGCCACCATGATGACGTGCGGCATCGATTGACTCCTTAGGGTACGACTAATCCAAGGCGGTCGCGCTCGGTCTTGCACCAAAAACGCACCAAGCCAAAGAAATGGTCGGTAAATGACTCCACTTCGTGGGCAGGATAGAGCGCGGCGACCTTTGCCCGAATGATTTCTCTCATGGCCGGGCTAGAGAACACATCTACAGCGATCTCATCCAGGTGGGAAAGGTGCTTCGCGCAAAATTCGTCGAATCGGTCCGAATCGAAATGTTTCTTTGCGAGTTCGTCATACACGTCAAGCTGCGCATCCAGGTCGAGCTCCGGATTGCGCGCCGCGAGGAACGTGTCCCAATCCAGGTTCAAGCGGAACGGGCGTCGGGTTGCTGCACAAAATACGGACCAGCGAACCAGGGCGCGAACAAGCCACGGCCAGTGATAATGGAGACTGGTCACTTGGCTGTCTGGGCACGCATTGGCAAAGTCAATTGCGGTCAGCTGACCGTCTGCTCGTAGCATTTCGCACGAGTTGAAATCCCACCCAAAAAAAGCGTTGATCGTTCGGCAAATCCGCGTTGCCCTGCGCCAGCCTTCACCGTCGATGAATCCAAAGTCGACGACATACCGGGCGTGTAAGGGCTGCGCTGGGTCGTATTTGACGATGTTGACCTGGGGTCCCACACCGATTGCCCGGATGAACAGGTCCCAGTCGCGAACACCAGCCTGCAAGTGATGCACCCGCTTTCCCGACTCGTCGTAGGCGACCTTGAGTTCGGCCGCGTTGTCTACTTTGCGTACGCCAACCCAGCCGCCACCGTCGTAGGGCTTGAAAAACGCCGGGTAGCCGACCGATGCGCCAACGCCGTCCAAGTCGAAGAGCTTGTTGTAACGCTGCACCGTCACAGACCAGTCGCCGTCCTCGTCGTACTCTTTGGGCGGCAACATCCACGTGCGAGGGATCGGCAATCCGAGCTTCATCATCGCGACGTAGGAAGTATGCTTCTCGTTCGCCTGGATAGACCACGGGTTGTTCAACACGTAGGTTCCGTCCGCGAGGGTAATCTTCTTGATCCACTCCCGCGTCGTCTGGAACCAATGCGTAAGCCGATCCACAACGACGTCGTATTTACGAGGTCCTTCAAGGTCGAAGGGCTCGACCGTGACGCGGTCTACGTCAAAGCGGATGCGCTCCCCGTCGATCTCGATGTCCAGGTCGAGGCGACGCATCAACTCTTCGTAGGCGGCAGGCCAACACAGGTCCGCCCCCAAGGACAAACCGATTCGCCGTGTGTTCGCTGCCATGTTCACCCCGAGGGGCGGCGCCGCTATCCCAGGGCGGCGCCAAGCGCGACGGCGGTCCGTTCGACGTCGCGTTACGATGTAGGCGCCGCGAGCGTTCCATCGCATCCGGAGGCCAGATGTTCCGACCCATGACTCCCGCCTTGGTGTTTCTTGCCGGGTGCGGCGGCCGTTGGGATCCGCCCCTGATTCTGTTGGGACCCACGGGCGCAGACACCGAGGACGACCTGGCCGTGGCAATCCTGGACCGGCAAGGGGCACCCGACCGAGCTGTTCCGACGTTCCAGTGGTTCAATGAAGGGGCGCTTCAGGTGGACCTCTTGGGCCCTGTGGTACCTGCCGACCGGACCACACGCGGTGAAACGTGGGAGGTCCGGGTCGGATGGGACGGTTCCTCGAGCAACCCGGCGATCACCTCACTCACAATCGCCAATGCGCCACCGGTCGCTTCCGTCGTTATCGACCCGCCCGCCCCGTCCGGCGACGACGCCCTTGTCGCCAAGGCCGAAGGCACCGATCCCGACGGCGACAGCGTGAGCTTCGCTTGGAGTTGGAAACGCAACGGCGTAAGCACTTCAGAACTCGGATCTGTGATCGCAGCCAGCGAGACCGACGAGCAGGACCTTTGGGAGGTCACCGTGGTACCCACGGATGGCAGAGTCGATGGCGCCCCTGTCGTCAGCTCAGTCATCGTCGGAAACCACGCTCCGACCGTCCAATCGGTCTACCTCGGGCCGGAACCCGCCTATGAGATGAGTGTGCTCACCGCCGAGGCGGAAATCAGCGACCCCGACGGCGACGCCACCACGACCACCTACAGCTTCGACGTCAACGGCGCGATGGCGCAGGACGGCCCAGCAAACTCCTTGACCGGCGCATCCTTTTCACGGGGGGACACCGTCGTCGCCACGGTCGTTACGAGCGACGGAGAGTTTCAAACGTCAGGCACGTCCAACACGGTCGTGATCGACAATTCAGGCCCGGTCGTTAGCGGTCTCGTCTTATCGCCGTCGGACCCCCGGGAAAGCGACGTCGTGCAGTGCAGTTGGGCGACCGTGGTTGACCCAGACGGTGATGCGATCAGCGCCACCACGTTGAGTTGGCTCGTCAACGGTACCTTGGTTCAGGTGGGTGGCTCCCTGGACGGAACTGCGTTCGACAAGGGTGACCTCGTCGCCTGCGACGTGCAAGCCACGGACGTGGACGGGGCAGTCGGCCCGACCTCTACGGCGTTGACCGTTGCCGACAACACCCCGCCATTGGCGCTCTCCGCGACCCTTTCCACAACGTCTCCCGACGGCTCCGCCCCGGTCACCGTTTCAGGCGTCGCCACAGATGCCGACGATGACGCAATCACGTGGTTTTGGACGTGGCGCGTAGACGGCGTGATCGTTTCGAACGGCGACACCCTCACCGTGGACAAGTTTACGAAGGGCGCGACCATCATTGCCGAAGGTTTACCTTCGGATGACGAAGAGCCCGGAAACTCGGTATTTTCGAACGCGGCCGTCGCGACGAATTCCGCCCCGTTGGTCGAGGCTTCCATCAGCCCCAATCCGCCGGTCACCGACGACGTTGTCACCGCGACCTGGTCTGCCTCAGATGCCGACGGAGACCCGCTAACGGTGCAGCGTTGGTGGACCGTGGCCGGCCTTCGCGTGCTCGAAGATGTCGACCAAATCGACGGCTCCTTCATTGCTAAGGGACAGGAGGTTGCTTTCCACGCTTTCGCAAACGATGGCGTTGTGGACGGACCAGAAACAATTGTGTCGGCCATCGTCGCCGACACGGCGGCTTCGGTCTCCGCGGCCACTGTGGAGCCTAGTCCGCTCACGGTCACAGAGGTCGCATCCTGCGCGCCAATCGGCTGGTCCGACCTCGACGGCGACGAGCCGGCTTTTACTGTGGAATGGCGGGTCAACGGCCTCATCGTGGCCGACACGCTCACACTGGCGTCGCCTGCATTCGTGCGCGACGATGTCGTGAGTTGTATCCTTACCCCGGATACCGGCGTCGCCGGAATTCCGGTGGAAAGCCCTGCAGTGGTGGTAGGAAATGCCGCGCCAAGTGCCCCGGTCGCTGTAATTGCACCGAGCACCTCGATCTGGGGCCATGAGGATCTGGTCTGCGCCTTGGCGGCGCCAGCAATCGACGCTGACGGGGACACCGTCACTTACGACGTCCATTGGTCTACACCCACCGAAGGGGATGTGCTCGGCACAGAGACGGTTCAGCCCAACGACACGATTGCCGCCGGCCAAACGTTGGACGCACGCACATGGACCTGCACGTTGTTCTCGAACGACGGCACCGATTCCACCCCGAGCGCACCTGTCTCCGTAACGCCCGAGCCCGCAGGCGGGAATCTCCTACTCATCATTGCAGACGATTTAGGCGTAGACAAGGTGGGCGCCTACGGCGAGCACCCCGACCCGCCACCCACGCCCGCACTCGATCGCTTGGCCGCAGACGGCATGTTCTTCCGCAACGCGTACGCTTCCACAGTTTGCGCACCCACGAGGGCCAACCTCTTTACTGGCCGCCATGGGCACAGAACCGGCGTAGGAAAGATCATCGACGTTTGGACCTATGATTACGCGCTTCCCGACACGGAAGTCGGTTTGCCCCTGATGATCGCATCTTCCACCTATTTCGACTACTCGAATAGCCACATCGGAAAATGGCATTTGGGCAGCGCCGCAGACGGTCCCACCTACCCAGATCACTTCGGTTTTGAGTGGTATCAGGGCTCGCTCGGCAATCTCGGCGACCCCAGCACGATTGGGACCCTAGGTGCGAGGGACTATTTTAATTGGGAACGGAACGATAACGGCGTGGTCGAAATCAACGAAAACTACGCCACTGTGGAATCCACGGATGCCGCGCTGGCCCGTATGGATGAGCTTGACGAGCCGTGGGTTATTTGGCTGGCGTACAACGCACCGCACGAGCCACTTCATGTCCCTCCCGCCTACCTTCACAGCTACGCTGGACTCGATGAGTCCAGTTCGGACTATGAAAAGTATCAGGCCATGGTGGAGTCATTAGACAGCGAAATCGGGCGGCTCATGGCATCCATGGACCCCGCGGTGCTCTCAGACACCAACGTGTTTTTCATGGGGGACAACGGTACGCCAAAACATGGCATCAGTCCTCCCTTCGATCCCGAAAAAGGAAAAGGCAGCGTCCGAGAGGGCGGTGTCAACGTCCCGCTCATCGTCATGGGTCCATTGGTCTCCGTACCCGGTTCCGAATCCGAGGCGTTCGTCCACGCAGTGGATATCTTCGCGACATTTGCTGCAATCGTTGGTGTAGATGTTCGAGAAATCGTACAGCAGGACCTCAACGGCAATGATTTTCCGATCCACATAGATGGCGTCTCAATCCTCCCCTACCTGTCAGATCCGAGCCGAGAGGGCGCGAACGACACCGCCTTCGTCGAGCGCTTCGAGCCAAACGGAGACGGCCCCTTTGAGGCTTGGTCCCGCGCCCTAAGGGAGGAAAAGTATAAGCTTATGCGAACGGATCAAAATGGGTTTGCTGTCGAAGAATTCTTCGACATCAGCTCGTCGCCCGTGGAGGTCACCGAGGATGAGTTGCTCGCTGCGGGCCCGTTGGACCCGGAAGCCCAGGAAGCCTACGACCGGTTGAGCGAAACGCTTGACGCCCATGAAATCGAAATCGCATTTGAGGTGCCCGAACACCCGCCCGAAGCCTGGTTGGTCCTTATCGATCCGTCTCCAGCCTACGCCAGCGCCACCCTCACCTGCCTCCCTGTCGGGGTCCGGGATTCGGATGGAGATGACCTCACCTTCCGCTTCGACTGGTCCGTCGACGGGGTGGATGTCGCAGAACACGGCGCTGAACTCGTTCCGAGCCATTTCGCCCTGGGGTCGGAGGTGGCCTGCACCGTCACACCGAACGACGGCTTGGTCGACGGGCAATCGGCAGTCGGAACAGTGATCATCGGCAACGCGGCGCCCACCCTATTCGGTGCCGCGCTTCTTCCCGAGAAGGCGGACGCGAGCACCGTGTTCACTTGCTTACCGGCCGGCCTGGAGGACCTGGATGGCGACCCCATCACGTTGACGTACACTTGGCGCGTCGGTCCCGGCTTGCTCCTGGACACGGGTCCCACGCTCCAGGCGGCGTTTGTGGACGGCGACGAGGTGCAATGCGGTATCGTTGCGTCAGACGGCAAGGATTCGACCCCGGAAGTTCGCTCCAACACCGTCAATATTCTCAACGACCGGCCTGAACCTCCTACGGTAGAAATACTCCCACCTTCGCCGGTGCCCGGCGTGGATGATTTGTGGTGCGCCGTCGTCGCCGACGCCGTGGATGCCGATGGGGACCCGTTAGCCTACGGCTTCTCGTGGACGTTGGACGGGGAGGTTTATGTCGGCCCTACGGCCACGACGCTGGTCCTTGGCGACACCATACCTGCGTCCGAAACAGAGTCTGACCAGGGTTGGGTCTGCCAAGTTCTTACCTGGGACACTAAAGAAATCGGGGACCCCGCCTTTGCGTCTGTTTGGCTTTGGGACATTGAGCCCGACGTTTGGCCCACCGGACTCGATTTCCGACCGGTGAATTCAACCTGCTTGGCGGGTGCGCGTCCTTCCAGCGGAACGGCGGTGGACCTGGTTGTAGCGTACTCGTTGGTATTAGATCAGCCCATTTCGATGCACCACCCGCCGAACGATGATTCGTACTGGTACGTGATCCTCCAAGGGGGCGAAATCGTCCGTTTCGAGAATTCTCCCGACACGGAAGTGTTTACGGTTTCGCTCGATATTCATGACCTTGTGCACAACCTCCCAGGTGCTCAGGCAGGCCTGTTGGGAATGGCCTTCGATCCGGACTTCGACATCACCGGCGAAATATTGGTTTTCTATTCGACGCCGCCCGGAGACGAGGTCTTCCAGAGCACCTCCCGGATTAGCCGATTCACCTCCTTTGACGGCGGCGTCACCTTCGACCCCACCACCGAGGAGGTTCTCTTCGAGCTGGATCAAGAGTACGAATATGACAAAGGAGGGCAGATCGCCTTCGACGACGAGGGCTATTTCTGGTTTTCCCATGGCGACGGCGGCGGTGAGCTCGATCCGTACGGGCACGGGCAGGACACTTTCAGCTTTTTCTCGAAGATCCTGCGAGTAGACCTTCAAACAGGCTACCCCTGGGGAATCCCCGATGACAACCCGTTCGCCGACGGCGTGGAAGGGCTGCCCGAAATTTGGGCGTACGGCTTTCGCAACCCGTGGCGGTGGTCATTCGACCCGTCTGGCGATTTGTGGGTGGGCGACGTGGGCTCGGACCAGGTTGAAGAAATCAGCCTGATTTCCAGGGGCGGAAACGCCGGTTGGTCGATCACTGAAGGTTCCCAGTGTGTCACTGAACCCTGCAGCACGGTGGGCCTCACCCCCCCGGCCGTTGAATGGTCTCATGATGGCGAATCGGCGGCCGTCATTGGCGGTCTGGTTTACCAAGGCGGCCTCATTCCGGACTTGAACGGCGCCTATTTGTATACGGACTACTTCGGTGGGGGCCCGCTCAACGCCATTCGGAAGTCGGGCGGAGCGTTCGTCACCGAAACGCTGATGCCGTTCACAGGTAGGCGTTTGGTCTCCTTCGCGGAAGACAAGTCCAACGAGGTCTTCGCCGTGGACCACGAGTCTGGGCAGATTTTCGTGCTTGTTCCTGCGGACCCGGTGGCCGACAGTTTCCCGGGTACGCTATCGCAGACCGGTTGCGTCGATCCTACGAACGCTACGTTGCCGGCCGCAGGGCTGATTCCTTTTGACGTCACGACCGCGAGGTGGTCCGACGGTGCCGATGCGACGCGCTACCTCGCGCTGCCCCAGGGCACGACGCTCGGGCTTTTGGACGACGAGGACCTGGATTTTCCGCCCGGGACCGTCCTGATGAAGACGTTCGAAATTGGCGGATCCCCGGTTGAGACCCAACTGCTGATGCGCCACGACGATGGGGAGTGGGCCGGGTACAGTTACGAATGGAACGAGGACGGCACAGACGCTGACCTGCTCGTGGACTCGAAAACCAAGGAGTTCGGTGGCCAGGAGTGGGCATACCCATCAAGGGGGAACTGCCTGGAATGCCATACCGATGCAGCCCATAGGGCCCTGGGACCGGAGGTGCTCCAACTCAATAAGGAGTGGCTCTACCCAAACGGCCGCGTGGCCAACCAGATCGAGACCTGGCGCCACATCGGCCTTTTCACCGACGACCCTGGTGCGGCAGACTCCCTGCCTGCGCTCACGGGTTTGGACGAGTTGGCCGCCCCCGTAGAAGATCGGGCGCGCTCTTACCTGCACGCAAACTGCGCGCATTGCCATACCGCAGGCGGTACCGGGAGCGGGCCCGCTGATTTCCACTACTTCGCAGCGGACCCTACGTACTGCGACGTCGCTCCCTTCGGGTCCGACCTAGGCGCCGGACCAGAGGCCCGCATTTTCGCGCCGGAGCAACCTGAGAACAGCGTTCTATACCTAAGAATGGTCGACCTCGGGTCCAAGCGCATGCCACCGTTAGCGACCTCCATCCTGGACGCGGAGGTGTTGGGCCTCATCGAGGAGTGGATAGCTACAACCAGTACCTGCACCTTCTGACCGTCGCATGCAGCGCCGACCCTAACCGCGAACGACCACCGAGCTTAGGGAACGATCGGACAGTTCGGCGTCGCTTGTGCCAGCCTGACCATTCCTTCGATCGCATCAGGGATCCCCGAGGCCGCGAAGCGGCTGGCGACCGAAGCCGGAACGTTTCCGCCAGGATCTGACCACGCGTGGTACTCGACGAGCGTCTGGGTAGGACCCAGGGCGACCAGGAACCATGAGCCGCGCGTAAACGCCACGCGGACCCCAATCAGGGACATTGCCGCGACCGGCTCCGGGAGTTCCAATGGCCCCGCCACGCTTTCCCAGATCGTTTCCCGTACCCGGCCGCCCGACGCAGCGTGCAACGGCTCGTTGACGGTCTGATCCACGACCCACCATCGATCCGAAACGATCGACATCGGCAGATACTGAAATACCCTCCGATGCGTCGCACACGGCGTTCCGGACAGGACCTGAGCGTGCCGCAACGCGGAAAAGGACGGTTTCTGTGCGTCGTCGGCCAACGCAGCCGCCAGCCGCTGAATGGAGACGTCTGCGACCGCCACACCCCACCCAAGACGCGACGCTGACCCTGCCATCACTTCCAGCCCGGTTACAATCTCACCCTTCGCCGCTCTTAGGAGTGCGTCCTCCTGGATGTCGGGGCGCTCCGTGGCAATGCGGATCCGACGGAGCGAAATCACCTCCGCCAAGCGCACACGGAGCACCTCTGCGTCTATTGCCCCAGCCAAGGCGTTCGCGATCCAAAAGGTCCACATGGACTCACGTTAACGTGGTGTCAGGCCCCCCCCAAAATCCGTGGGTGGGGGTTGCCACGGCAGGCGGGCCTCAGTAGACGTCCGCTCCGCTGGAGCGCCCATGAGCAGCACTCAGGCCCAGATCGATCAAAGTTACAGCCTGTCGAACGAGTTCTTTGCACTGTGGCTCGACCGCAACATGCACTACACGTCGGCGGTTTATGACCACGAGGGTCAGTCGCTAGAAGACGCTCAAGAGAACAAGTCCCTCGTTCTCTACAAACTGGCTGAGTTGGGTCCAGACAAGACCGTCGCCGATATCGGTTGTGGCTGGGGCAGCACGATGGACGTCATCGTGCGCCGGGGCATCCGGGAGGCGCACGGAATTACGTTGTCCACGGAACAGTACCAGTGGTGCCTCGACCGCAAGCTGCCTAGAACGAAATATTTCCTCACGGATTATGCGGATTACGTGCCGGAAGTCCCGTACGACGGTCTGGTAAGCGTGGAGATGATCGACCACCTGGTCAGCCCTGCGCAGGCGCGCGCGGGCCTCGCAGTGGACATCTATCGAGGGTACTTCAACCGCTTGGCCAAATGGGTCAAACCCGGGGCCGCCTTCGGTTTCCAGGCCATTCTTCGCAACCGCATTCCGCGCAAGCGTGCCGACCTTGAAGACCTCGCGTTTACGGCCGATGTGATTTTTCCTGGCGGACTCAATCCCCGCTTGGAGGAGCTCGTGCAAGCCGTGTATCCGCACTGGGAAATTGAAGAGTTGTATACCCGTCGCCCCGACTACCTCAAGACAACGGCAGAATGGCTACGCCGCTTCGAACTGCATGTGGACGAAATTCAGGAGAAATGGGGACCCACGGTCGTTAGCGATTATCGCCGTTACCTTCAGACCTGTGTTCGAGCGTTCGAGCACCATTGGTCTGGAGATGTTCAAATGAAACTTCGCCGTATTTGAGGAGAGAGAAATGATCGTAGATCGTGCCCGCGTGGAACGCGTGGAAAAACTAGGGCGCGTGCTGGATGGGTTGATTGGCCCCCCCACGACCGTTCCCGTGCTCGCACAGAGGTTGGGTCTTGCAGTGAAGGAGGTACGGGAGTCACTCGCGGAACTCCAACAGCTCGGAAAGGTCCAACGTGACGACGTGGGTCGTTTCATGGCAAGCGTCGGTCCAGACGGCGTTGTGCAACCGCCGTCGCCCCCTCCCGTTCAAAAGCGGCGTCGCGTGGTGCGAGCGCAGTTTCAGGTTCGAGTTCCATTCCCTCCGGCACCCGTGGTACCGGCCGCGGAAGCAGCTCCTGTCGCCCGCGTCGCGACGGTCGTACCCGTCGCACCCGTCGCGACCCTTGTACCCGCCGCGCCAAGGGCCGTGGCCGTCGCGCCTGTGGCGGTGGCGCCCGCTGCCGGTAGCGAACCGGCCAAATCCGACGTCAACGCCGTGTCCGGCGCCCCAGGTCGTTCCTCCTCTCGCCTGACCCCGTTTCTCCACCTGCTCGGCGTAAAGTCCGACCGCGAAGTTGCAGAGCTGGCGGGCCTTCAGCGCGACACCGTCAAGAAATGGCGTCAGGATCACGGAATCGCGGCAAAGAGTGTCGCAGCGCGCCGCGCGGAGGCTCCTGCCGCCGAGCAAAAACCGACGTCCCCCGTCAAAGCAGTGGTACCCGTCAAGACCGCGCCGATCGAGAAGCCTACGCTGGATTCTCCGGCTGCGGCTCCCGAAAAAACCCAGGCACCTGTCCCACAAAGCACAGCGCCTGCGGCTCCCATGGTGACACGCCTTTGGGTCGCGGCTTTCGACCGTGCTGGTGTGGAGACCCGCGAGAACATCCTTGCACGAGACGCCGCCGAGGCCATTCGCCTCGCCGAACACCTCGGTGGAACGCTGCTCTCCGTGACGATTGGCCTGCGCGTCGTGATCGCGGGCTAAGAGGCGTACGGCGGTCGCGAACCACCCCCCATCCCAAGCGAGGGTGGGGCTTGGCGCGCCAATGTCAGGCCTGCGCAGGCTCCGCGGTCGCAGCCTTGGTCTGCCGACGCATCAGCAACGCAACACGCGCCGATTCGATGTTCTCCGCCCCCAGCACCGTGGTGAGGACTTCCGACATTTTCGACACGTACTTGAACTCGAGGTCGCGCTTGACTTCTTCAGGCACTTCGATGAGATCCTTGCGGCATTTTTCCGGCAGCAGGACCGTGCGAATCCCTGCACGATGCGCGGCCAGGACCTTCTCCTTGACGCCGCCGACTGGCAACACCGCACCTCGCAGGGTGATCTCGCCGGTCATCGCGACCTTTGGATCCACGGGAATCCCGGTCAGCAAACTCGTCATCGCGGTGATCATCGTCACACCTGCAGAGGGCCCGTCTTTGGGAATGCCCCCGCTCGGCACATGCACGTGCAGGTCCAGGCGTTCGAGTTCGTCGTCGTCCACGCCAAACTCCGCCGCCGAGGCGCGCAGCCAACTGCGGGCCACGGACACGGACTCCTTCATGACGTCGCCCAGACTGCCGGTCAGCGTCAAGTTCCCTTTCCCCTTCATTTTCGTCGCTTCGATGAAGAGGATGTCGCCCCCGCTTGCCGTCCACGCAAGGCCCGTCGCGACCCCAGGCACGCTGGTCCGCTCCGCCACTTCTGGTAGGAAATGCAGGGGTCCCCGAATCTCCTCAACGAGCTCCGGCGTGACGACAACTTGGGTCCGACGCTCCGCCGCGATTTCTCGCGCCGTCCACCGACAAACGGCCGCCAACTCTCGCTTGAGATTGCGAACACCCGCCTCTCGTGTGTAACTCTCGATCACCTTGTCCAACGCCTCCGGCATCAGCTCGACCTGTTCAGCCGTAAGGCCGTGGTCCTCAAGGCATTCCGGCCACAAATAACGCCGCGCAATCTGGCGCTTTTCGCCAAGCGTGTAGCCAGCGATGCGGATGACTTCCATGCGGTCGAGCAGAGGACCCGGAATCGTGTCGGGCACGTTGGCAGTCGCGATAAACAACACCTTGGACAGGTCGAACGTCACGTCCAAGTAATGATCGGAGAAGCTGTCGTTCTGCTCGGGGTCCAAGACCTCCAAGAGCGCACTCGAGGGATCCCCGCGATAGTCCGCGCCCAATTTGTCGATTTCGTCGAGCACGAAAACAGGATTGTTAGTTCCAGCTTTCTTGAGGCCCTTCACGACCTTGCCTGGCATGGAGCCAATGTAGGTCCTGCGGTGTCCGCGAATCTCGGCCTCGTCGCGTACGCCTCCCAGACTGATCCGGTGCAGTTTGCGGCCCAGCGCACGTGCCACGCTCTTGGCAAGGCTGGTTTTTCCAACACCGGGCGGACCCACGAGGCACAGGATGGGGCCTTTCATGTCCTGCTTGAGTTTACGAACTGCCAAGTATTCCAAGATACGCTGTTTGACCTTCTCAAGGCCATGATGGTCCTCGTCGAGGATCCGTTCGGCTTCCACGACGTCAAACCTGTCCTTTGACGACACGCTCCAAGGCAATTCCGTCAGCCAGTCCAAATAGGTACGGCTCACGGTGTACTCCGCGGCACCCGGACTCATCCGACTCATGCGTTTGAGTTCTTTGAGCGCGACATCCTCGGATTCCTTCGGCATCCGGCTCCGCTTGATGGCCTTCTTCAGGTCTTCAAACTCTTCTTGACGCTCGTCGACTTCGCCTAGTTCTTTTTGAATTGCCTTGAGCTGCTCGCGCAGGAAGTATTCCCGCTGAGCCTTGTCCATTTCTCCCTTCACTTCCGTCTGGATCTTGTTCGACAGCTCCAGAACCTGAATCTCCTTGTTCAGCAAGGCGATTACCTTTTCCATTCGGTCTTTGGTTCCGAACGTTTCGAGCAAGTCCTGCTTCTCATCGGCGGCAATGCTCAGATTGCTCGCCACGATGTCGGCGAGCACACCTGGCTCATCAATACTGCGAACAAGGAAATTCGCTTCCGAGGGAATTTGGGGCGACAGATCGATAATCTTCTGCGCGAGTTCACGAAGCTGACCCATCATGGCTTCGGCCTCAGGACCGCCTTTCTGAGGACGGATGACCTCGATGTCCGCTCGCAGGTAGTTTCCGGTCTGCGTCCAGCCCTTGATCCGCGCACGGGCCAGTCCCTGAATGATGACGTTGAGCTTGTTCCCCGGCACCTTCACCATCTTGAGAATCTTGACGATCGTCCCAACCGAATGCAGGTCGTCGGGCTCGGGGTTCTCGGTCTTCGGGTCGCGTTGCGCAAAGATGCCGAGGAATTTCTCCTCGGTCGCCAGGGCCTCCTCAACGCTTTTGACGCTCTTCTTCCGACCCACATTGATCGGAAACGCGAGCACGGGAAAAATCACCGTGTTTCGAATCGCCAGGATCGGAATCTCCAAGGAGTCCGGAAGGGTCATACTCGTCTCTGTTGGAACGTCTTGGGGCATGTTTCCTCGTTCGTGACGCAGGGGATTCGAGCACTGTTTGATACTCTAGGCACCACCCTTCGGACGGCAACCGACTTTCCTGTACCTCAACCAAGCCCACACTTGAATGATCGTGACGGCGAGGCCGACCGCAGCGGCTTCGGGCAATCCGAACTGGACGGTCACGCGATGACCTTCGCGGCGCGCCACGCGGCAATCCGTTCCGGCGCGACGGACGCCTCTGCGAGCAAGGCGTCGGTGTCGGAGCCCAACGCTGGGATTCGCCCAGAAGCCCACCCCTCCCAGGCCAATGGCGGGCGCACCCAGGAGACGCCGTCCAAGGACACGACAGAACCCCGTTCCACATGGTGTGGAAACGCCGCGGCTTCGGTGGCACTGAGAACAGGCGTCACACAAGCCTCTATCCAATTCTCTGCCACGGATTGCCGGGAGAGGCCCGCCAGCGTGTGATCCACTTCGGCACGACCCGCCCCGCCTCGTTTCTCAAGCTCGGCCTGGAATCTCGGTTCCAACGCGCCGATCGCAACAACACCGTCTGCGGTCGGCGCCAACCGGTAAACGTCGCTGCCACCCGTCAGCAGTTCTTTTGCAGGATGTGGCGGGTGGCCTTGGGCTGAGGCCATGGCCAACATCGGCGCAACGGCCGCCAACGCAGCGTCCGACAGTGCGAGGTCAAGCACCGCGCCACGACCCGTCCCCGTCCGTTGAACCAAGGCCGACGCAACACCCATCGCCGCCATCGACCCGCCCAACACGTCTGCAACTTGCAGGGGCAGCGGATCAAGGCCGGCGCCTGCAGCGAGCGCGCCACTCACCGACACGAAATTGATGTCGTGTCCGGGTCGATTCCGCCACGGACCCGCTTGGCCCCATCCCGACAGCCTCGCCACAATCACGCCCCGAGCCGCCAACGCCTCAGGGTCGAAGCCGAGTTGCTCAAACACCCCAGGTCGAAAGCCCTCCATCACGACGTCTACGTTTTTGACCAACTCCGCGAGCACGTCCGGAGCGCACCTGTGCCGGAAGTCGAGTGCGATCGACCGCGCGCCTCGACGCATCGCACCGAACCACGCGCCTACCCCATCCACAATTGGCGGAATCCACCGCGTTGAATCCCCGTGACCCATCGGTTCCACGACATCCACCGAGGCGCCTTGTCCCAGCAAAAGCCAGGATGCGTAGGGGCCCGGAAGCAGCCGGGTCAGGTCGAGCACACGAATGCCAGCCAGCGGACGCTGCGTCAAAGGCGCTGTCCTCCACGCACCTGTGCTAGCGTGACGGGGCGGGGAAACACATGACCATTGGGCCGGCACAGGCCATCTGGGTCGTCTCAGACGGGACGGGTGAGACGGGTGAGCGCGTCATGAAGGCGGCGCTCGAACAATTCAACGGGCACGCCGTCGACGTCCGGCGAATCGGCGAGGTGACTGCCCCGGAAACGCTTGGCCGGGTCCTGCGTCGCGCCCGCGCGGAAGGCGCCTTCGTCATGTCCACGCTGGTACAACCCGACATGCGCGCGCGAGGCAGTCAGTTGGCCCGTGAACTGGACGTGCCCTACGTGGACCTGATCGGCGATTTACTGACGCGACTCGGCGGATGGCTCACGGAAGCGCGTTTCGTCGGAGAGCCGGGCCGAATGCACCGCGCGGACGCCTCCTATTTTCAACGAATCGACGCACTCGAATTCACGGTTCGTGCCGACGACGGACAAGAGCCCCGGATGCTCCTCGAAGCAGACATCGTATTGCTGGGTGTCTCCAGAACCGGAAAGACGCCCCTGTCTACCTACCTGGCGCAGATCAAAGGCTACAAAGTCAGCAATGTGCCCCTTGTACTCGATCGGCCGCTGCCCGCGGCATTGGCGCAGGTCGACGACCACCGGGTATTTGGCCTCACCATCGAGCCAGACGCGTTGCTCGGCATTCGCCGGATGCGACTTTCGGGGATGCAGATGGTGGGGAGGGGCAGCTACGCTGACCGTGACTACGTCCTCGCGGAACTCGAATACGCAGAAGCGCTGTTCCGAAGTCATCCGGGATGGCCCGTGATCGACGTCACCGGCCGGGCCGTGGAGGAGACGGCGCATACAGTCATAGAGGTGCTCCGAGACCGCGGCATCCAGGCACGAGGAGCGTCGCCAAGCTAGACCCGTGCCGTGATCGGCGCGACACTCGACAAGTACGAAGTGCTGCAGAAGCTGGGCGAAGGCGGCATGGCCACCGTCTACCTTGGTCGCCACGGCACCCTTAATCGCGACGTCGCGATCAAGGTGCTCCACCCCCACCTGTCATCGTCACCGCGCAACCGCAAGAGGTTTGCCGCGGAAGCGCGCGCCATCGAACGCCTCCGGCACCCGAACATCCTGGAGATCTTCGACTATTCAGGGATCGAAGCCTCCGATTGCTACATCGTCACGGAGTACGTCCACGGCTCCACGCTCGCCGCCTTGCTCCGAGACCATGGTCGCCTTCCGCCCGAACTCACGTGCTTACTCGGGATCGACATCGCAGACGCTCTTTCCTATGCCCATCATGGGGGCATCCTACACCGGGACATCAAACCCGAAAACGTGATGCTCCGACCCGACGGCTGCGTCAAACTCATGGATTTCGGAATCGCCCGCTTTCTGGACGAGTCCCACGTCACGATGACCGGCGCTCTCGTGGGAAGCCCAGCATTCATGAGCCCGGAGCAGGCGACGGAGGGGAACGTCGATCAGCGCTCAGACATCTTCTCGCTCGGAACCATGTTGTTCCATCTCGTCACCGGGTCGCTTCCGTTCGCCGGTAGCAACCCGTCCGTGATCCTGAAGAACGTCATCGAGGGTCGCAGGCCCACCGTACTGGAACTGGCCCCTGCATGCAGCGCGCTTCTGGCCGACGTGATCGAGAGGTCGATGTCGCCCCGACCTGACGACCGGTTCAACAGCGCAAGCGAAGTTCGGACCGCGCTCAGAGCCGCACTCGACGAAATTGGTTTGGACGCCTCCGACCCTGCGTGGTCGGTGGCTGCTTGGCTCGCCGATCCGGGGACCTGGGATCGCGCCCTGGAAACGCGCCTCCGGACCACGTTGCTCGATCTCGGCCGCGGGCAAATGGCGAAAGGCGAGCCCCTGGCTGCATTACGTTTGTTGAACCGGTTGCTGGCCATTGACGAGGGAAACGCCGAAGTGCTGGCCCTCGTGCAAAACCTGCACCGACCCACGAAACCCGTCCGCAAAAGCGTCGCGGTTTGGGTAGGCGGTTTGGCGTTGGTCCTTGTCACGCTTGGCGGAGTTGCATGGTGGACCGCGGGAACGGACCCGTTGCCATCGCCTACAACGGTGAGCGCGACACGCACACCGGCGTCGCCCAACACCGTTCCCGGGGAACCGAACTCAATCGCCCCAGGCGGCGAAATCGGTGGATTGGGTGCCGCTTCCTTGGCCCTTCCCATCGAGGCAACCGCCGCGGTCGAACAGCCGGTGAGCGTGTCCACCGGGCGGGAGTTCCGTCGCCCTGTCCCGGACGAACTTGCTGTGCTGCCGCCGCAACCAGCGCAACCACCTGCGCCCGCACGTGTGCGATTCGTCACGCCGTTTTCCGCCTTCATCTACAAGAATGGCCGCGTGCTAGGCGACGTAAGGCAGCGTGAGTCCTTCCTATTGGAGGCCGGCCACCATGAGCTGATCGCGCGCGGCGACGCGGTGGAAGACCTGCCATTCACGCTGGACCTTGAACCGGCGAGCGACGTCGAGTGGGACCTCAACCTGTTGCCACGACCAGCGCGTCTGCATCTGGACGCCACGTGGCCCGCCGCCTGCCTGGTCAAGCTCGATGGTGCTGACGCAGGCCTTGTCGGTTCATTGCCCAGGTCCGCTGACGGGGGCGTCATCCTCGCGATTTCACGTCCTTTGGAACAGCACGACGTGACGGTGACCTGCGACGGCGTCGCGACGAAACGTCACTGGGATCGGTTCACTTCGGTCGACGTCGCATACCCCAGTCGACCGTGACCTCCATGTCCGGATCCCTGGCTCGGCCGTTGCTCGGATTCCTTACGGAACGCAGTCCTCAGCTACGTCCTTGCCCTTGGCACGTGCTGTGCATGGTCCTACTCCCGGGCTGCCTTTATGTAGAGCCCATCTGGAGACCGGTCGTGAACGCCCCACCCGAGATCATCCGCCCCGAAGCGTACCTTGGTGACGACATCGCCATCGACCTTTCGATTACATCTGGGATGACTGTCGTGGTCGTGGAGCCGGACGGTGACGACGTCGATATCGTGTGGCTGCAACCTCCGCCTTCGCTGTTGTACGAAGAGAACGCAACGGCAGAAGACGGCACCTTCACCAGCTCCATCACCGTCCTCAACCGCGAGGACGCCTCGTTGAACGGCAAGAGGTTCGAGTGCGACGTGATCGACGAGGCCATCCCAGCAAACGTGCAGACCATTTCCTTCGAATTCATCACGGGTGTCCAATGAGCCTGACCGTCGTCCGATGCCTCGGTGTCGCCGCAGCCCTGGTGGCTGTGGGTACAGGTTGTGCGTCGAGCGACTCAAAGGACCTTGCGTCCTCCGGCCCGGCTGACGAGGCCTTTTCGGGTTCAAACGCACCCACAGTGGGACCCGCCGACACCCTCCGGGTCAACGTCTTGCCGTCCACCTCCCAATATTCGGACGGCGAATGGCGCGCCCTGCCCCAAACCGTCACCACGATCGACCGGTCAGCGTTGGCGGCGAGCCTTGCAGAACTCCGGATTTCTGCGCCGATAGAACTTGTCGGTCACGTCACCGGTACGGCCACGACACCGTGGCGCGACGCGATCCTCCCCTCGACTTCCGGCCCAGTCGATGCGCTGCTGAGTTGGACAAGGACGAATGCAATCGAGGCGGCCCTCGCAGGGACTGACGTAGACGGAGCGTTCAGCACCTGGGTGATTCCGGGCGGAGAACGCTACCAAGTCGCGGTCGTACCGACGGACCCGATGATTCCGCCTCTTGTTGGCTTCGAATTGTTCAGCACGGACTCGCGAGACTTCGACATTGAACTCGGTGTCGGCGTGTCGGTGTGGGGCACCGTGACGCTCGACGACGTGCCGAGCACGGAGGGCCACCGCGTTCGCGCTGTGGACCCCAATGGCGTCACGACCGCCGAGACCCTCGTGGACGCTGACGGCTGGTACCAATTGCGGCTTCCGCCTGGTGTCTGGTCGATCGAGAGCCTGGGCCGAGACCATGGGTTGGACCCCGTTCTCACCGAGGAGTTGGCCACAATCGGAGCTGAAGGCCTGCGCGTGGATTTTGACTACGGCTCCCTTTCGTTGGTGTCCTTGCGCGGCAGAGTCACTGCAAACGGAGCCAACCTGGACTTCGCGAACGTTCGCTTCGTGTCCACTGCGCTGGCAGGCCTTGCCAACGCCAGCTTGACCGTGGATGCAGTGACCTCAGGAGGCAACGTCAGCGCGACACTTTCTGCCGGTACGTACGACGTCGAAGTGTGGCCCGATCCCGACGGCAATGCCTTCGCGCCCGCGCGGTTGGAAGGTGTCATCGTCGTAGACGGCGCCGTGATGCCGGACATCGACTTGGCGCTCCCCGTGGTCACCGAGTTCCTTGCCGCACGTGTCGACGACAATTCGGTGCTGCCCGCGACCGCGGTCACGTGCATTGAAGTCGGGTTCGGCGGCCGCGTCTTCACCGGGGAAACCGGGCAGGATGGGCTGCTCATGCTGGACCTCCCACCCACGCCTTTGGACTGCACGTTCTTACCGCCTTCGGATTCTGGCCTCCCGCGCAAACGCATTCCGAGTCTGGTGCCCGCAGCCGCAGTCCCAGTCCCGATGGACACTGGAACGCAGATGACCGGCTCGGTGCTGCTCGACGGCGTCCCCGAATCGTTTGCGGTGGTTGAGATTCGGGACGGTGAAGACAACAGCCTCATTGCCGCATCCGTCACCAGCGAGGACGGTAGCTTCTCCGTGCTCGTCCCCCTCGAATAGGGTTCCGGGCACGACCGCCTTGGCCTTGCCGCGTTGCACCGGGCTGCTAGGTGCGATCCGTGTGGCAACTCTTCACGGCAATCGCTGTTGCCGATGATCCCCCATCGGTAGTCGCGGGTGACCCCAACGACCCCGTGTCCGGCGACTTCGGCACCGCGCTCACAGCGGCAAAGCAGTTCTTTTTCCGCGGGCAACACGTAGAGGCCCAGCGACGCCTGTCTGCACTCAACGTTCGTTTGTTGAAGGGAGAAGCCGTACCGGTAGAGCTTCGCAACGATTGTCGCGCATGGCTCGGAGAGGTGCTTTTTCGCTTGGAACAAACCGACGAAGCCCGTTCCGTCTTTCGCCAACTGTTGGAGGAAGACTCGTCCTGGCCAATCGACGAGTACCAACACTCGGTTGAGGTCGTCGCGGTGTTTTACGACGTTCGTCGGCAAGTCGTTGCTGAACAGGAACAAACGCAACCGACGAGCCCCGCCGCGTCCCCCCGCGTGCCAGCATGGACGCTCCTTCCATTTGGGATCGCGCAATTCATCGATCAACGTCCCGCCGCAGGCACGACTCACCTCGCCGTTCAGCTTGCGTTCGCGACCACATCCGTCATCGCCTTCGCGGAACTCAAACGCACCAATGTCTCCGACATCGGCCATCCCGAAGGGTGGACCACAGTCCAAATCGCCCGAAACCAACAGGTGCAACGCTGGGCAGTGCAATGGCCCGCCACTGCGCTGTTCTATGGCTCCGCCGTTGTGGGAATCCTGGAGGCCCGCGGCTCGTACCGGAAACACCGTTCGTCGATCGGCGTGGCCCTGCTTGCCACTGAGTACGGCGGCGGACTCCGCATCGTTGGAACGACCGATCGCGATTAGCTCGTCGCGGGAGCGTTGATGCCCTTCTTGCGTTGCGAGCACACCCTGCGGAAAACCGCCTTCGACTACGTTGTGCGCAAGCCGCTGACGTCGCTCGGGCGCGCTGCCCAAAATGACGTGGTCCTCGACGACCCCATGATTGCCCAGACCGCTGCCAGCTTGGTGCGGACGGCCACCGGGTACCAGGTTTCTTCTACAGACGCGCGCTCCGGCGAACTGTACGTCAATGGGAAACGGACCCGTTCCTCAGCGTTGGCGCTCGGCGACAAACTGATGATCGGTGCCTACCAGATTTCATTCAACGAGGGTGAGCCAGACGCATTGAATGCGGCGACCGCGGACAGCCCAACGCTTGGGCTTGCCGAACTGGAAGCACTGGTGGAACTTTCCGACGACCTGATGCGCGACACGACGCCTGCGCGGGTGTTCCAGGCCTTGTTGCAGGGCCTCGTCAGGCTCACCCGCGCAGAGAAGGGATTCATCATCGTGCTCAAGGACGGCGCCCGTCACTTGGCGGCTAGCCACAACGTGCGGGACGAAGTGCTTGACATCGGCAAGGTCAGCGACACCGTGATCGACCAAGTCGTCGAACACCTCAGGCCGTTGATCATCTCCGACGCGGTGCATGACCAGCGATTCGGGCGGGCGCGCTCCGTCGTAGACCTCAAACTCTCGTCCGTGATGTGCGTTCCACTCATCTACCGAAAGGATCTGCTCGGCGTCATCTACCTGGGCAATGACACGGTCACGGACCTGTTCACCGAGCGAGACCTGGCGTTGCTGAAAATCTACGCGTCTCAGGCCAGCCTGGTTGTGCACCACGCGCTCTTGCTCAACCAGTTGCAACTCGACAACCGCAACCTGCGCACGCAACTCGAGAACGCCTCACAGGGAGAGATGCTCGGTAACTGCGCCTCTATGAAACGAATGTTTCAGATTCTACGAAGAATCGCACCCACAGACGTATCGGTTCTCGTACTGGGCGAAACCGGCACGGGAAAAGAACTGGTCGCTAGAGAGCTGCACAAACTCTCCCCCCGCAAGAGTGGCCCGTTCGTGGCCATCAATTGTGGTGCCATCCCGGAGAACCTGCTGGAAAGCGAGTTGTTCGGCCATCGACGCGGCAGCTTCACCGGCGCCGTGGCCGACAAGGTAGGCAAACTCGAAGCCGCCCAGGGCGGAACACTTTTCCTTGATGAGATCGGCGAAATGCCGATGAACCTGCAGGTCAAACTCCTCCGGGTTCTTCAGGAGCGCGTCATCGAGCGCGTCGGCGACTTGCAGGGACGACCCATCGACATTCGTGTGGTTGCGGCCACCAACAAGGACCTGCAGGAGCGCATTCGGACAGGCGCCTTTCGCGAGGACCTCTATTATCGGCTCAACGAAATCAGCGTCATGCTGCCGCCCTTACGCGACCGCGACGACGACGTGATCGTGCTCGCCCGGTACATCCTGGGCCGCGCGCGCGAACAATACGCCAACACCCGCGTACAAGGCTTCACCAACCAAGCGTTTACCGCCATGAAGGCATTTCCATGGCCCGGCAACGTCAGGGAGTTGGAAGCCCGTGTGCGGAAAGCCGTCATCATGTCGGACCGGCCGCTCCTCAACCCCGACGACCTAGGGCTGGACGCTGGGGCGCGCAGAGACGTGCTTCCCCTCGCTGAAGCCGCCGAAGAATGGAAGGTCGACTACATCAAAAAGGTGCTGGAGATGAACGGGGGAAACAAGGCGCAAACCGCGCGCGACCTCGGCGTAGATGCACGAACGATTTTCCGGTACGTAGAAAAGATGGACGGAGCCGAAGACTAGGGCGGCGACCGAGTAGGTCCAAGCCAAGCGTCAACCTGGCGAAGAAGGGCGTCCTGGTCTCCATCGTTGCGAAACAATGCGGTCGCGACGGCTTCCTTTGTCGCAAGCGGAAGCTGAGCCGCCACTAGGCCCCTCGCCACGGCTTCGTCCCCGCCATCTCGGCCTAGAAGCCGCACCAGTTGCTGCTCTGGGGTACACGTCACCACGATCAGCTCCTGGTAGAGGCGATGGCTGCCTGTTTCCACGAGAAGCGCGGCCTCGACGACAGCCATGGACGCACCTTCCAGGGTGCGATCGGCAAGCCATTGTGCGATGTGTTTCCGAATTTCCGGGTGCGTCAGGCTGTCTAGCCGGCTCCGAGCTGACGGGTCCCGCGCGATCAGCGCCCGAAGGGCGACGCGGTCGACCGAACCGTCCGAAGCAAGGGCCGAGGGGAATGCGCCCGCAACGGCGTCATGCAGCGGCAACCCGGGCTGCATGAGGTCCCGGCTGACACGATCGGCATCAAGGACGGCAACGCCCCGAGCGCGGAGGTGCTTGGCAACCGTGGACTTACCCGTCGCAATTCCTCCGGTCAGCCCCACAACCCGCACAGGTCAGTACACGACGAGGCTGCGGACGGGGACAGCGAGCCGATCCCGACCCGACAAGAATCCGAGTTCCACGAGGAAGCAGCAACCGACGACCACGCCGCCCAGCTGTTGGATCAACTCGACCGTGGCCTGGGCCGTTCCCCCCGTGGCCAGAAGGTCGTCCACCACAAGCACGCGTTGCCCTGGCACGATGGCGTCCGAGTGAATCTCGAGCGACGCCGTCCCGTATTCGAGACCATAGTCCACGCGAACAACTTCGTGGGGAAGTTTGCCCCGCTTGCGGGCAGGTACAAAACCGGCACCCATTGAATCGACCAACGCCGCCGCGAAGATGAAGCCCCTCGACTCCATGCCGACCAACAAATCCACCGGTGGCCAGCCCTCCGCCATCCATCGAATCACCCGACGAAACAGATCCGGCTCTGCCAAGGCGGGTGTGATGTCTTTGAAGAGAATCCCAGGCTTTGGAAAGTCCGGTACGTCTCGGATCTTCGCCGCGACATCCTTGGCAAGGTCCCCCATCTTGGCTCCCCGGCAACGTGCGCACGCGCCGTTCCCCAGGCTACACCGGCCAAGCCGAGGAGGCACGTGTGGCCAAGAGGAGTCTGTTCGACATCATCCGCGACCACAAGGAGGACGTCGGTGTCTTGACGGACCGCGAGCTTTCACGAAAAATCGGGGTCAGTTGGCGGGCGATCTGGAAATACCGCGCTCGGTACGACATCGCGGCGCGCTCTCGGTCTGGGCCCGATGGCAGGCCCCCCTTCGCCGGACGCCAAGCACGAATACTGGACGCCCACCGCGCCTTGCTCGGCACGGTGCCCGATCCCGACGTAGCCACCCAGACCGGCGTGAGCGCGTCCTTCATCTTTCGTTACCGTCAACACCACGGAATCGCGGGATTCGATTGGAATCAGCACCTCGCTGAGAACGGTCGTCGTGTGACCGCGCCACCCGCCGTCCCCGCAACGCCAATGCGCGCCACTTCCCAGGATTCCGGCCCCCGGCGCATCGAATTGTTCAGGATTCACACCGGCGACGTGTTCAGTTTCGTTGCGGCACCTACGTTGGCTGAAGCGATTCTCATCCAGCCCGACGCAGATCGGGCGGAACGGTTCGATAGCGCCTGGCTCTGACATGCGGCTGCTTCTCAGCAACGACGACGGCATCGCAGCCGACGGGCTCGCAGCCCTCGCCGCCGCACTCGCACCGTTGGGAAGCGTGTACGTTGTGGCGCCCGAACATGAGCAGTCGGCGAAGAGCCACGCGCTGACGCTGAGAGAACCCCTTCGTGTTCGAAGCGTAGGGAACAACCGTTGGGCCGTCTCCGGCACCCCGGCGGACTGCGTGTACGTGGCACTCCACCATTTGCTGGCCGAGCCTCCGGACATCGTGGTCTCGGGCATCAACCACGGTGCGAATCTTGGAAACGACGTGCACTACTCAGGTACTGTGGCGGCGGCGCGCGAGGCCTGTCTGCACGGTCGCCAGGCGATCAGTGTTTCCTTGAGACGAGCGGACGCCGCGGGCTTGCCCAACTGGGACACCGCCGCGCACGTCGCGGCGCGCGTCGTGGACGCTGTTTCGCGCCATCCCCTGGCAGCGCTGGTCCACCTCAACGTCAACGTGCCCGACATTCCCCTCTCCGACCTTCGCGGAATTCGCGCGACCTCTCTCGGCGAGCGACGCTACCAACCGCTGGTGGACGCGCGCCAAGACCCGCGAGGCGTCACCTACTTGTGGATCGGGGGTCCCCACATCGAGTTCAACGGCGACCCATCCTCCGACGGACGCGCCGTCGACCAGGGCTGGGCCTCCGCGACCCCCCTCGACGCCTACCCAAACCACGCCGACTCGTTGCACGCCCTTCGGTCGTGGACCGACGACTAGAGCGGTGAGCGTTCAGGTTGAGGGGAGGAGCCGAGGCGAGCACCGAAGGGAGCGGGCTGCATCGCCCGTGACCGAGGAGCGCAGCCCGGCGACACTGCATCAACCTGAACGGGCGCCGCTCTAGGCCTGGCACCAAGGTTCTAGCGGGCACGACGGGCAAATATGCGCCACACGGTACCCCCGGCAATCCCCCGACATGCCGAGATGGGTCAGGGCGAAATCGAACCGAACCGGGTCTACGGGGTCGATCTGCCGCAACGCGTCCGTGATTTCTTCGGCCGTGCGCCAATCGTTCACTTTGCGCTTGGTAAACCCGAGGAAACGAGCGACCCGGCCGAGATGCGTGTCTACCGGTACGAGCAGGTCCCTTGTCGTGAGCGACGTCCACAGCCCCAAATCCACGCCATCCTCCGGGCGCACCACCCAGCGAAGGAAGAGCAGGCCTCGCTTGCAGGCGGAGCCATCCACGGGTGACGGCCACAACGCCCGGAGCCCGTGTGGGAGCGCGTTGACAGGGTTGCCGGTCGCTGAGACCAGGGCAGCCACCAATCGACTCAGGGCCGACGCAGCCGACCCGCCGCCTGCGACAGCCTCCAACGACGACGCCTCCCGTCGGACCCGACCCACCGCCACAGCGGCTTGCACCAGGTCGCTCCCGCGCGTCCAACGCCAAGATAGGTTCCCCACTGCCTCGCGATCCGCAGCCGTCATCTCGTCGCAAAGCGCAGCAGGTCCTCCCCGCGTATCGGCGTACGAGAACAGCGCTGCGAGCACCGCTCCAAACCCCTCGGCGCGGCCAAAGGCGAGGGTTGAAGACAACCACGCCGCCACTTCCCGGTCGTCTGCCGACCGATATCTTCGCGGCCACTGCACTGGATCAACCGCCAACCGCGCCGCCAGGTCGGTGTGAGCGATGACCTCGTTCAATGCGGCCGCGAGCGTGTTCGTCATGCGCCTGTTTCGCGGCTCGTCCGAGTTGCGAAACTGCGGATTTCGTCGACCAAGAGGCTCGGCGTATCCAGGTACGGACAGTGACCCATATCAGGTGTAGCAACTTCTGCGTGAACCGGCATGGCCTCCTTCCACCGTTCGAAATGGTGCTTCGGCAGGAGGCGGTCCGACCGGCCCCACAACAACCGAACCGGCATCAGCAACGCCCCAACTTGTTCGTTCGTGACAAGGTCCTTCACCGTGATCGAACGAAGCAACGCCTGAATGTTCGGCGCCATCACTTTGCGTCGGATCACCCCCGCCAACAACCAGCCGATCCCGGTGTCTCGTCGATGGAGATTGTCGAAGAAACGCGCCCCATCCGACCGATCCTTAAGTTGGAATCGGGAAACGAATGCGACCAGTTCCGCCGGAGATTCCGGTGCTCCCCCAGGCGAATTCAACAACAACGCCAGGACCCTCTCGGGGCGGCGCTGAGCGTACCGGAAAGCGGCAAGGGCACCGAGGCTATTGCCGTACACGATGCTGGGCTTTTCCACGAGACGTTCCAACACTTCAAACAAGCCAACCGTCAGCGCACGCGCGTCCATGACCTCGGGCACATCCGAAGCCCCATGGCCCGGTAGGTCTGGCACGACAATTCTTCGAAACGACCGGCGCAGGAACGGAAGCACCATCCAAAAGTGCCCTCCATGCGCGGAAATGCCGTGGAGCACGACGAGATCGGGGCCTCGCCCGCCTTCGAAGACCAGCGACCGCACTCGGCCCACCGCGGTCTGCGTCCAAACTGGACGAAAGCCAAAGAGGCGCAACACGCCGCCGGTGAAGGCGTCCCAAATCGGTAACCAATTCACGTCTGGGCCCGACGAGGCACGCGGCCAAGCCGTGTCACCGCGAGCACGCCGAGTATCAAGGCCAGCCAAACCAAACCCAGGGAGGTGGTGGGGCCAAGCAAGAAGCCCATCCCGCTCAACACGGCCATGGCGACCGCGTACGGAAGTTGGGTTCTCGTGTGCGCCATCACATCGCAGCCCGAACCGACCGAAGCCAGCACGGTCGTGTCGCTGATGGGGCTCGCGTGATCGCCAAACAGAGCGCCGTCCATGACCGCCGCCACCGTCAGGACCACGATCAGGGGGTCAGACCCACCGATCGACGCCGCCACAGGCACCGCCACCGGGAGAAGCGCGCCCATCGTGAACCACGACGAACCCGTGGAAAAGCTCATCAAGCAGCCCGCTGCGAACGCAAGAACCGGGATTGCGGTAGGCTGAACGACACGGTCCAAGACGCCCGCGACCCAACGAGGCGCTGCGGAGGCCTCCACGAGGTCGCCCAACGTCCAGGCGAGCAACAGGATTCCGAGGGGCTCCGCGACGGACCTGACACCTGACGCAATCGCATTGCCGATTTCGTCTCCGTCCAGCGCCCCCTGCATACGAACCAGCACCAGAGCGGCCGCGACAGCAACCGCCGACGCCGCCGACAGCGCTGCCGCAGTATCGGCAGCTGCGAGCCAGCTGGATTGGGGGCCACCGTCCGAGCGGAAGAAGCCGGACAAGGCGAGCCCGACCACGCTGCCCAACGTCAATACGGTGAGCGGAATTCCGGCAAGCCAAGCCCGCCGTGCAGGGGGCGTGGCAGAAGAAATGGACCCGTCCGGGACCGCTGCCTCCTCGGCCGCAGCCATGGGACCAAAGTCACGACCGGACCAAGCGATCGCCGCAACCATCAGGACGGCGACGCCAGGGTACAGCCGCCACGGCAACGTCGCCACCAGCAACTCGATTCCGCGCGTCGGCAACCCGGCCACTCTTGCCGCGTCATCGAGCAGGCCGATTTGGAAACCCACCCACGTCGACACAAGCGCAACCGACGCGATCGGCGCCGCAGTGCTGTCCACGATGAAGGCCAGTTTCGCGCGGCTCACACCTGTTCGATCCGCGACGGGCGCCATGGCTGTGCCGGTCACCAAACAAGAGGAGTAGTCGTCAAAAAACACGAGCAGACCGGCTGCCAGGGCGGCGAATTGCCCACCGCGACGGTTGCGCGCATACGGCTCAATGCTGCGAACGAGCGCCCGGGTCCCTCCCGCCCTGGACATGATGACAACAAGCGTCGCCACCAAGGCGCTGAACGCACACAGCAGCAGGTTGTCGCGGTCCACGACATTTTCGATGACGATTCGCGTCAGCGAAGACGCAGCGGTGAGCGGATCGCCAGGTACCGCACATAGCGCTGAAAGGACAACGCCTGCCAAAAGCGAAGGAAGAACGCGGCGACTCAGGAATGCCAGAAGGACCGCAACCGCCGGTCCCCACAAAACAAGTCCACCATCAGGTGAGAACAAGCCGCTCACCCGCTACGTATAGCGCGCGAGGGCCAAGGAGCCCGATCCCATGATTCTCCTGCCGTTGTCCCTGGCAATCGCGTTCGTCATCGCCGTTTTGGCACTACCCGTTGTGGGGATGCTCACCGACCCTGCCAACTGGAAGCCATCCGCGCCTCCGTCCCCCGAACCGCAACGGGCCGCGTTTCCCGTCGGCAAGGGGTTCAAACCCCTCGACCTCGGGCCCGACCTGACGCGCTGGCCCAGCGAGACGCCGTGGACCCATTCGCCAGCGCCGGAGCCCCCGTGGCCATCTCACACGTGGAACGATCCCCATTTCGGCCTGTCCGCCAGGAAAAAGGCGCCCGTTCCGGCAGCTCCCACGCCGTTGGAACCCATCTTCACGGTCCCGGAGCCGGAAGTCGTCGTCGAAAAGGTCAAGGCCGTGGTGTCCGCGGCGAAAAACCGGCGCGCACCGACACCAGACGAAGTGGACCAGATGCTCGAAAACATCGGGCTTTCGGCAACAATTACCCAGATCCGCACCCAAACGGGTTGGGAGTTCAAAGACGTCGTTGCTTTCCTTCAGAAACAGCGACGCTCCTAGATTCACCGACTGGGCGTCATGCTTGTGCGTAAGTTGGCGTTGTACGCGGTCACTCGCTCGGTCGCCTCGTCAAGCGACAGCGTCTCTGCCGGACGTAAGGCAAGACGCCTCGCTTTGGCCGCAGGAAAACTGCCCCCAATCGCACCGCCGATGAGGGCAATCACGCCGCCCGTCGTCACCTGGCTCCACGTCGCGCATTGCTGCACGGTGCGCGCGTTGCCCATACCGACCAACCCACCGACGCCGGCCACTGCGCCCACGACAGCGGCGCCGTAAAGCCCCTGGGCGGCAGATCGGCTGCGCTGGATTTGGTGCTCCAACGCCATGCGCGCGGGCTCATCCCCAGTCAGGTCCAGGAATGACGGGACATCGATGCGCACGGGCCCTCGAAAGACGGCCCAATCGTCGGTTCGGTACACGACCGGAGGACTGATCACGCCGACGCGGCCCCAGCCCCAGCCCCACGACGTGACGGTGCCGGGCGTAGAATAAAACTCGGAGACATTCCGGATCGACAACGCCATCGACTGGTATTGTTCGTCGGCCCAGTCGTTCCTCGACGGCGCGCCCTCAGGGCTTGGCGGCGGCGCTGAATCCAGCGGAATGGCCAACGGACGGTCAGAGGTCTCACGACCGTCCTCCGCGGCCTCTTGGGCAAAGCTCAACGCAGCTAAGAGCAGGAGGGTCATGCCAAGCGCTAACCTGCCCCTGGTCGGTCCGACACAGCGGCGAGCGCCGCGCCCAGCGCGTTGGCATCGGGAATTGGTGTCAGAACCTCGACAGTTGTGCCGAGCGACCGCAGCGACCGCTGAAAGCGCATCCGCCACGACACGTTGCAAAACAGGCTCCCTTCGCCCACGAGCCTGACCGGTTTGTCTACGTGCTTCGAGGCCCCAGCCACCGCAGCCGCCACCAAATCCGCAGACCGCCCAACAACCGCGTCCGCAAGCGTGTCGCCTTGGTCCGCCGCTTCTACGACGTCGCCCGCATGCGCCACCGAACGGGTACCACCGGCACCCACGTACAGCTCCGCCATCGTGTACCCCGCCACCGCTTTCTCAATTCGCTGGAAACCAGGCCGATCGGCCGCGTCAATCGCCGCGTCGACCTCCGTCAACGGCCCAGGATCAAAGGCCCCACTTTCGAGGTTCACCACATGCCGGACCGAGCGCGCCGAATGGAGCTTTCCGATCCGTCGTTCCGGAACAGCGATGGCGATGTTGTGCCCCGTTCCGACGACGAGTCCGATCCAGCCGGACAGGCCCGGCCGGACCGTCGCACCGGCGAGCAAGGCGGCGACGGTGTCGTTGAGCACTCGGATGGGCCGGTCACCCACCAGACGGGCAAGTGCTTCACCCACCAATCCGAGCTCGCCCACGACAGGAAACGACTTCGTCCAGGCGATGTGCTTCGCGTCACCGGAAGGGGTCGCTTCGGCCGGGAAGGACCATACCCAACCGATTGGCAGGTCACCCGGTGCGTTCAGCTCGCGAATCAGCGAGGCATGCACGCCTAGGAACGAATCGATCGGCAACGGACCCGGTCGTGGCACCCGCCAAGGCTCCGAGCGGGCGACCACGCCCCGGTGAAGGTCCACCCACAAGGCGCGGACCCAGGTCCCGCCGGTATCGAGCACAATTGCTTGGCCGCCAACAACGCCGTCGGGCACAAACTGCCAGGAAGGGAGGCAGCGCACCGCGCCAGGAGATTCTGCGGGCGTGGCGAGCAGGCCCCGTCGGACGTGTTCCGTCAGCGAATCGCGAACCTGCACCAGGCGGGACGTCTGGAGCGTGAACGGCTCTTTCACCGCAGGCCGTGCAACGTGGACGCGTCTGCCAAGACGTCTTCATCGAAGGTCGCCATGCGCTCATCCGGCGTAGGCGAGGCAGTGTCAATCGAGCTCCACGCCTCCGCCACCGCTTCCGCCATCGCCCGCGCCGAGGGGTAGCGGTCCGCGGCCCGGTGCGCGGTCGAACGGCGAACGACTGGGCGCACCGCCGGCGGCAACCGTTCGAGCACCGAGGGGTCGAGGCTAGCCATGGCCAAGTCGAAGGGCCGGCCGCCGGTCATCAGGATGTACAAGGTGGCACCGAGGCCGTAAATGTCCGCCGGCGTGCCCGCGCGACGGGGGTCCAAGCGCTGTTCCGGCGCCATGTACGCGAGCGTGCCCAGCGTATCGCCAGTGCCTGTGATTCGAGGGCCCGCGTCTTGTGCCAACACCCGCGCGATCCCGAAGTCGGACAGCTTGATGTGCAGGTCGCCGTCCAGAAGCATGTTGTGGGGCTTGATGTCCCGATGAACAACCCCACGTCCATGCGCATATTCGAGCCCCGCGAGGGCTTCGAACACGTACCGCAAGGACTCATCACTCGGCCGAGGTCCCACCCTTCGCAGGTGAGCGGACAGGCTCCCGCGCTCGGCCAGTTCCATGACGAAGTAGCTCCAGCCGTCCTCATCGCCCATGGAAACGATCGGAACGATGTTGGGGTGATGAAGCTGCGACATGGTCGCGGCCTCCTGCTGAAAGCGCTGGCAGGCCTTCGTGCTTCGCGCGGCGACAGGCAACAACACCTTGATCGCTCGGTCACAACGGTCTTCGCGGTCCACAGCGCGCCACACCGAAGCCATGCCACCGGACCCCAACATGTCCAACAATTCGAATCGCCCGGCCCCAAGGTGACTCGGATGCGGGACGGAACCAGTAGCGAAATCTGAGGACATGCAAGGTCTTAGTCTGGGGTCGCCGAAGTGTCCCTGCAAGTGCGTTCGGACAATGCAATCGCGCCCCCGTGCGATACACGGCCGCGCCGCGGAGGGGACGTGAGAATCGGTGTGCCGCGTGAGACAGCGCCACGGGAGAACCGGGTCGCTGCCACGCCCGAAACTGTCGGGAAGATGAAGGGTTGGGGCACGATTGTCGTGGAGACCGGCGCTGGACGGGCTGCGGACATGAGCGACGAAGCCTACGTGGCGGCTGGCGCCACAATCGGTGACCCGTGGGACTGCGACCTTGTCCTGACCGTCGCTCCGCCAACGCTGGAGACTGCGAGCAAGTTGGCGAAGGGCGCTACGCTGGTCGGACATGCCGATCCCGAAGATCGGCCAGACGTGGTCGCCGCCTTGTGTGCCGGTGGCAACAATTGGGTTGCCGTCGAACACGTTCCGCGAATCGCTCGCGCGCAGAAAATGGACGTGCTGTCGGCGACCGCCAATCTGGCGGGCTACCGCGCCGTTTTGGAAGCGACCCACGTTTTCACGCGGTTCATGCCGATGTTGATGACAGCGGCGGGAACCATCACGCCGGCCCAAGTGCTGGTCGTCGGCGCGGGCGTCGCTGGCCTGTCCGCCATCGCAACCGCAAAGCGCTTGGGTGCGGTCGTCCGGGCTTTTGACACGCGGTCCGCGGTACGGGAGCAGGTCAAATCGCTCGGCGCAAAGTTCGTCGAAGTCGAACTCGGCGGAGACGCAGAAGACAAGTCTGGCTACGCAAAAGCGCTGAACGCAGACAACGAATCCCGGGTGAAAGAAGCGCTGGACAAAGCCGCGCGTTCGTCCGACATCATCATCACGACGGCGCTGGTCGGGGGTCGATTTGCGCCCCGACTCATCGAAGCGTCCACGGTGGCGGGGATGAAGCCCGGCAGCGTCATCGTGGACCTCGCCGCGTCGCGCGGAGGCAACTGCGCGCTCACCGTCGCCGACCAGCATGTCATCACCGACAACGGCGTTCACGTGCTCGGCTACACGGACCTCCCGTCGCGCATGGCGACCGACGCAAGCCGCCTGTACAGTCGCGCCATTCGCGAACTTGTCGGCCTGTTGCGCGGCAAATCGGAGTCCGACCTCGATCTCGATTCCGATGACGAAATTGTCCGTGGCGCGCTTCTGCTCCGCGCGGGCAAACCCATCCATCCAGCCGTCGGAGGCACTCGTGGCTGAGTTTATCAATCACCTGACTGTGTTCGTCCTGGCCTGCTTCGTAGGCTGGTCCGTCGTATGGAGCGTCACACCGGCGCTGCACACGCCACTGATGAGCGCAACCAACGCCATCTCGGGCATCATCGCGGTCGGCGCCATCGTCGCGGCAGCGGCACAATCCGAGCAACCCATCAGCGCGCCCATTGCACTGGCTGCGTTGTTCCTCGCCATGATCAACGTCGTTGGCGGCTTCCTCGTCACCCAGCGCATGCTCGCCATGTTCAAGAAGAAGGGCTGACCGTGGACCCGTCGATCATCTCTCTCGCTTACGTCGTGGCAGGCGTGCTTTTCATCCTCTGCTTGGCCGGGCTCTCCGACCAACGGACCGCCCAAAACGGAAACCGCCTCGGCATGATCGGCATGGTCATTGCGTTGGCAGCGACCATCGCTCAGCCGAGCGTGCTTGCAAACCCGACGGTGCTGGTCGCCGTGTTGGCCACCGCTGCAGCGGGCGGCGCCATTGGAACTGTGCTCGCGGTCCGTGTCGAAATGACCGCCATGCCAGAACTGGTTGCGCTGCTCCACAGTTTTGTCGGGCTCTCCGCTGTAGGCGTCGGCGTCGCTACCGCACTCGGAGCCCACGTGGACGGTGTCGAAGGCATCGTTCACCGCGGCGAAATTGGCATCGACATCGCGATTGGCGCCATCACCTTCACAGGCTCGGTCGTCGCCTTCCTCAAGCTGCGCGGAACGATGTCCGGCGCTGCACTTCGAATTCCGGCGCGCCATTTGGTCACGGGCGGCCTCGGTGCCGCGATTGTGGCCGGAATCGGCCTGTACGGCGCGACTGGAGGCTCGGTAGGCCTCGCGATTGCCACCGGCGTCGCATTGGTCCTGGGCGTGTTGTTGATCCACGCGATCGGCGGCGCGGACATGCCGGTCGCGGTGTCGTTGCTCAACAGCTACTCTGGGTGGACCGCCTCCGCAGCGGGCTTTGTGCTGCAGAACGACCTGCTCATCATCACCGGCGCGCTTGTGGGTTCGTCAGGCGCAATCCTGTCCACGATCATGTGTCGTGCCATGAATCGGTCGATTTTCAACGTCGTGTTCGGCGACTTCGGCGTCACCGCGGCCACCGCAAGCGCCGTGGACCCGGCCCTCGCCGCGGCCGTTGCCCGTGGCGTCAACGTGGCCACGATCGACGAAGCTGCCGAGATTCTCAAAGGCAGCTCCAGCGTCATCATCGTACCCGGCTACGGCATGGCCGTCGCACAGGCGCAGAACGCCGTGCGAGACTTGGCGACGATGCTGGAAGAAGCTGGCGCCACCGTTCGTTACGCCATTCACCCGGTCGCAGGCCGCTTGCCGGGCCATATGAACGTGTTGCTCGCCGAAGCCAACGTGCCGTACGATCAGGTCCATGAGATGGACGACATCAACGCTGACTTCGGCTCTACGGACGCAGTCTTGGTGCTCGGTGCCAACGACATCGTCAACCCGGCCGCGCTGGAAGACCCTTCGAGTCCACTGTACGGAATGCCGACCCTGGAGGTACACAAAGCTCGCAGCGTGCTCGTCGTCAAACGATCGATGGCCGCGGGGTATTCGGGCGTGGACAACCCGCTTTATTACAAGCAGAACACGCTCATGGTCTTCGGCGACGCCAAGAAGGTCGTGGACCGAATGGTCAAGGCGTTGGAGCAGTAAACAACGGCAGTTGGTCCGCGGCTTCGTCCGAGACCGGCCAACGCCCGACCATACAGCCCTGGCAGCCTGACGCGGGCGCGTTCCCCATTCCGACGGACGCCACGCCCAACCAGTGCGCAACGCGGTCCGGCCCTACAGCCTCCGACAAGCGCAAGCCTTCGACGTCGACACCGTACCGGCAGTTGCCGACCACGGCAGGGAAACCCACGCGCAAATGCACAGCCGCAGCGCCGGATTCATGCAGCGCTGTGACCCACCGGCGCGCCGAGGTTGCCGACGGCAAGTAGGCAAGAACCAGCACGACCCGACGCCCCCGAACCGCCGCAGAGGCCACTGCGTACCCATTCGGCGTCAGCAACAGGCCACCGCCCAGGGGGAGTTTCGATTGACGTGCGAAGCCTGAAGCCACGGCACCTTCGCCCAGGCCCAACACAAGATCGGCGTCCGGACACGGCGATGACGCTGCCAATCCCGCGCCGAGTGCCTCCCGCGCCTCCCACGCGCCTTCTTCAGTCGGCGCCACCAACACCTCCGCCTCAATCGTGCAGGCGTGCACCTCGCGCTTCGGGAAGGGCTGGATTTCGCGTGGCCCTCGGCCGTCGAACACCAACAACGAACCCGGGCCCACCTCGCGGACGGTTCGCACGCCGAGTTCGATGAGCGGACCCCGTTCCGAACAAGCCCACGCACCATCCAGGCGCTCGCCCAAGTACAGCGGCCGAATGCCACGGGGATCGCGGGCGACGACCATGCGCTCCTCCCCACACACGGCCACGGCAAATCCCCCGTCGAGGTCGGTCAGCGCGTCCACCACACGGTTGACGAGTGTACGCTGCTTGGACCGAGCGATCCGGTGCAACAACAGTTCCGCGTCCCCGTCCGAGCGCAGCAACGCACCTTCCGCGAGGAAAGTGTTCCGATGCCGGTCCCTGGCCACAAATCCGCCGGCCAGCGCAACACCTACGCCTCCGACCGCAGACCAACCTGCCGCAACACGATTGGCCCCTGTCGCACCTGCCGCAAAACGCCCTGTTCCGCCGACCTGCACACCGGCGTCCGTTCCGACCCAGGAAGCCGACCCGCGATGCGCTAGCGCGGCGAGGCCATCCCGAATCAGGACGCCCGCCTCAGGTCCCGCGCCCGCAAGCAACGCGCCGCCACGAGGCTCGTGCTCGGCAAACATCGCCTAGACGTCTCCGAACACCCGGGCGTGCAACGCCCGATACGTGTCCCCTAGGTCCGCCAACTCCCGGCGGAACACGTCCTTGTCGAACTTCCGCCGCGTACCGCGCTCCCACAAACGGCAGCCGTCTGGCGTGATTTCGTCCGCGAGCAACAACCGACCGTTGGCGCGACCGAACTCGTATTTGATGTCGACGAGGTCGATGTCGAACCCAGCCCAGAACTGCGTGAGCGCCACAGTCAGCGTCAACGCCGCCTCCTTCATGAAAGCAAGTTCCCACCTGTGGGCCCAACCGAGCAGGACGGGAACGTCATCCCCCATCAACGGGTCGTCGAGCGCATCGGACTTGTAGAACCACTCGACGATGGGCTCACGCAGTGCCGTCCCCTCCGCCAATCCGTACCGTTTCGCAAATGAACCAGCGACCACGTTGCGGACCACAACTTCGACCGGCACAATTTCGACGCGGTGACAGAGATGGTCCGTGGGAGTGAGGACTCGAATGAGGTGCGACGCAATTCCGGCCGGCTCCGCTACTTCTCGAAACAGAAACGCGCTCATGCGCCCGTTCAGCGCACCCTTGCCCCCAACGCTCGCTTTCTTCACGCCGTTGAACGCTGTCGCGTCGTCCTTGAACCGCACAACGACCTGGCTCGGATCCGCCGTCGACCAAACCTGTTTCGCCTTTCCTTCGTACAACATTTCATGCACTTCCAAGACCGACCCCGTGGCAAGCCACGCGGATAACCGGAACCCCGAGGCGGCGTTAGGCGCAGTTCTATGTCGCCCATCGTGCTCCTGGCAGCGTGCGCGGACCCAGTTTCGGACCTGCCCAAGCCCCTGTTGAACGGCCCGGAGTTCTTCGACAGTCCGTGGCCGTCCGACACGCGCCTCCTTCCGGATGGCGGCCTGGATGTGACCGATTTTCCCAACCCCTTCAGCAACAGCCTGCTCGATCGGTACCTGGGCTTTGTGCAAACCCGCCAAGGCGCCGGACCGAATGCGCCGATCTACGTGCGCTTCGATGACCTGATCGACGTGTCGAAACTGCCGACCCCGGACGCTTCGCTCGCGCCCGACAGCGCGGTCCAATTGTTCAACATCGACCCTACGTCGCCCGGCTTCCTGCACAAGGTGCCCATCCAATTCGAGTGGAGCGCCGAACCCACCAACTACGAGCCTGGAAACCTGCTCGCGACCGCCCCGTTGTTCGGCTGGCCGTTGCGTCCGGCGACCCGGCACGCGCTGATCGTGACCACGGCACTTGCAAACCGGGCCGACGGCATGGACGAAGCATTCTCGCCGCGCGACAATGCCTCTGATCCCTTCCGCGACCTGCTCGCTGCGCTGCCGTTGATCGATCTGAAGGCCGACGACATCGCCATTGCGACCGTGTTTACGACCGCGGACCCGCTCGAGGAGATGAGTCGGTTGGTGCGTTTCCTTCGGGAAGATGTCGGCCTGCCGGATCTGAACCTCGACGTAGACCTGATCAACACCTTCACCGACCACACCGTGTGGCGAACGCATTACCCCGGACCCCGCTTTACCCACGGAGAAAGGCCGTACTTGGCCGAAGGCGGCAACTTCGAGTTTCGCGCCGACGGCCAACCTGTGCTGGACGGATGGGACGACATGCGGCTCGCCGTTTGTGTTCCGAACAAGCCCAACAAAGCGCCCGAAGGCGGCTGGCCTGTCGTCATCCAACAACACGGCACAGGTGGCGACTACCTGTCGCACTGCAATGGCAGCCAGGACCTAGAGATCGCGCGCCAGCTGGGCCTGCGGGGGTTTGTTTCACTCGGACTCGACCATCCGCTTCACGGCACACGCAACGGAGGCACGCCGCCTAGCGACCTCGCCAATTTCAATCTGTTCAACCCAGAAGGCGCAACCACGAATTTTCGGCAGGGCGCGCTGGATGCGTTGTACCTGGCACGTGCGCTGCGCGAGAACGGGGCGAATTTCACAATGCCAGACGGCAGCGCCGTACCGATCGACGGCGAAAGTGTGTACTTTTTCGGCCACAGTCAGGGCGGGTTGACGGGCGCATTGGCAGCACCCTGGTTCGGTGGCGATGCGCACGCGGCCGTGCTCAGCGGGGCGGGCGGCACCCTGGCCATCACCATCGTCGACCGCAAAGACGTGCTGGACTTCGCACAGCTCGTGTCGGATGCCCTGCAATTCGCCGACAACGAAACCGTCACGGAATTGCATCCTGTGGTCGGCCTCATCCAAACCGCGGTCGAAGTGACGGACCCCGTCAACTACGCGCCGTACTGGTTTCATCTCCAACCACCGATGGAAGGCGCTGCGCCCATCGACGTCTTGATGACGACTGGCACACTGGACCTGGCGACCCCCTACCGAACGCATGTGGCTCTGGCTGCTGCCGGACGGGTTCCCGTACTGGCGCCCGGCGCGACGGACGAATTCGTCTTTCGGCTTCGCGGAACGGCCGAACGAGAGGGACCGCTGGGTTTGGACGTCGTGGCATGGGACGGCACGCGCGGCACGGCAGGCGTGGCGCAATGGCGGGGTGAGGACCATTTCCTCGTCTTCGACCTCCCAATCGCAGCCGACGTCTACGGCCTGTTCCTCGAAACCGCGGACGAGGGTGTCGCCGTGGTCGCGAGACCCAAGGATGTGAAATGAACGTGCTTGTCGGCGTGTCAGGTGGGATCGCTGCCTACAAAGCCGCAGAGATCGTGTCCAAGGTCGTCGGCGCGGGTGGAAACGTCCGGGTCGCGATGACCCGCAGCGCAACCCAATTCATCGGCCCCCTCACCTTCGAGGCGCTGACGAATCACCCAGTCCTGATCGACGCATTGACGTCCGGCGTCGGCGACCCCGACAATGGCGCCGTGGAGCACGTCGCATGGGCCAAGTGGGCCACGTTCGCGGTGCTTGCGCCTATGACGGCAAACACGATGGCGAAACTCGCCCTTGGCCTGGCAGACGACGCCGTGTCCACCGTGTGGCTCGCGCTCCCCGCGACCGTACCCAGCGTGTTGTGTCCTGCGATGAACACACACATGTGGGAGAACCCGATCACGCAACGCAACAAGCGGTGGTTGGAAGACTCCGGACGCCACCGGATCGTTGCACCCGTGGAAAAGCGACTTGCGTGTGGGGATGTGGGTGTGGGTGCACTCGCCGACACGGCTGACATCCTGCGCGCCATCGGGCTCGTGGAGGCCTCAGCCGGCGTTTGGCAGGCCCCTGCGTAGGCCTCACACGCCAACGAACTGAAGAACCAACCGCTCCAGGATGCGTTTCCCTCCAGCGCGGTGCCCATTCATGGCCTCGTTCGTGTTGGCGATCGCTCGAAGCACGGTCGCGTCTGACACACCCGCGTCAAGCCATCGACGCAGCTCCCGCGCTTGCCCAGGGCGCAGCCGAGTCCGGCGAGCCACCTCGTCGGGTCCCAACCCCGATCGGGCCAACGCGAGCCCGGCAGCGACCTCGCGCAACTGCCAGCCCAGCATGCCGAGCAACCGGTGTTCTTGGTCATCCGCTTCCGTCAAGCGCGCGAGTGCAAGCACGGCCGCGGCCCGATCCCGCGCGAGTACCGCGCCGGTCAGCGTCCACACATCCGCTTGTGCCAGCAAGGCCGTGCACGCCTCGACCGCAGCGGCGTCGATCACGGCGCCTTCGCCCACATAGGTTGCCAGCTTTCCGACCTCAGAGAGCAAGAGGCCGAGGTCCGCCCCGATCGACTCCACAAGCAGGCGCGCTGTGGGTTCGTCCATGTCCTTGCCCAACGCGCGCGCCTCCGATCGGGCAAATGCCACCGGGGAGACGGAATCGTTTGACAGCTCGACGAGAAGGCCCGCTTTGGTGAAGCGCTGCGTCAGGTTCCCGCCTTTGTCGGACTTCGGCAAAGCAGCGCCACTGAGCACCAGAACGGTCGAAGGACAAGGTGAGGACGCGTACTCTCCGAAGGCCTCGATGAAATCCGCCCGGGCTTCACCGATGTCGAGCACGACGACCAAGCGGCAATCGGCCATCATCGGCACCGTTCGCGCCACGGAAAAGGCGGACCGCGGATCGCCCATGCCGCAGCGCATCACCGTGTGGTTGAACGCAGGCAGGCCGAGCCGAGGGCGAACCGCGTCCAGAAGCAGCCGAAGCGCCCGATCGCGCAATGGGGCTGCGTCTCCAACGACGACGTACACCGGCAGCGGAGCGCGCAGCGATTCCGTAAGTCTGGTCAGGGGCATGGTGCTGCCGCCACGGCGTCCACCGCGTGTGCCACGGCGTCCGCGGCGAGCGTACGCACGACCTCTGCGCGCAATGGAATCACCTCCGCCGCATGCCCTGTCGGCATCGTCCACCGACGGGTCGCACCCACCTCCCCTGTGCATTGGCCTACCGACCAAGCCACGCGCAAAGTGGAGCGCATCACAGCGACACCTTCGCCCGGCGTCGCCCATTCGGCTGCATGATCCAACCCCACCACATGAAGGTCTAGTGGCGATCCCGTAGCCGAGCCCAACTCCGCCAACCGCGAAACCAGGCTGCCCCGAAGGTCTGCGAGCAAACCCAACTCCACTGTCGCACCATCCACCCTACCTGCGCTGATCGAGGGTGTGGGCGACACGCCGAAGCGCCAGCCGCACGAGGTCGCGATAAGCGCCGTCACCGGACCCTGGACTCCCCGCCACATGACGGCCCTCCTACTCGTTGTTTGCCACGCGATCGCGCAAGATGACGTGCAGACGCGTGCCTATCCATTCGAAGGCGCAGCGCCGATCCCTGCGAGGATTCGCACCTACGACGTAGAGGTCGGTATGCGCTACCGCGCCATTGCCGTGCCAGCGTCTACCATCGACGGGCAGTGGTTCGACGTCAACGACCCCGGTTGGGCCTATGTGGACGAGCCCCGTCCCGTTGTTTCGGGGAACGCCTACGGAATGGAATTTGGCCTCCGAGGCACGCATGCGAACGGCGTGTTCTGGGCGGAGTTCATCGACTCCAATATGGGCGCTGGCTACTGGGACGACGTGGAAGAACCCGCCGATCACCTAGACGGCAAGTGGATCACACCCACGGCTGGTTTTGGCTTGGTAGCCGTCGGTGGCGACGCTTTGTACGAGGTTCATCTCCTCTCAGCGGGACAGACCGGCGGGCGCGTCAACCTCAGCTTCGTCGCTGGTGGCGGTCTCGGTGTGGGGGTTGTCGTCGGTAGATTGGATCAGTGGAACCCGGATGACTTCGGCAACCCAGCGTACAAGCGGTTCTTGGACGGAAAGCCCGCCGATGAGGCCGCCAAGATTCCACCCATACTTCCAATCTTGGACGTGTTGCTCGGCCTCAGGCTGTCCATGGGCGAACGATGGACGGTGCGGGGCGAGGGCGGAATCCACGGTGCGCTCTCCGGAGGGCTGTCGACCACCGTCCTGCTTTGAGCTTGCCGACGGCCAGGGCGTCTATTAGGCGGGCGGGCTTCCGCATCTTCGGAGTCCCTTTGATCCTGGTTACCGTCCGCGAGAATGAACCCTTCGAGAAAGCACTGCGTCGTTTCCGCCGGAAAGTGGAACGCGAGGGCATCCGCAAGGACATCAAGAAGAACAGCTTCTACCTCAAGCCAGGCGAACGCCGCCGGCTCAAGCAGCGCTTGGCTGAGAAACGCCGCAGGAAGGCGAGTCGTCGCGCCGCGCGTCGTGCGGCCCCAGGTGGCAACGACAGAGCGAGCGGCCCGATGCTGACTGGCCCGGCCGGTCCCGGCGGTCCGGGTGGACCGGGTGGGCCCGGCGGCGGTCGGCCCCCTCGCAACTAGGGCTTTGGTCCCTGGCCTTCACCATTTGAGCGCCTTCGCCCTCCGTTGAATCGCGTCCGTTTCGGGCGCGGTTGAGGGCGTTTCCAAAATCAGTTGACGTAGCGCCGAGAGTTCGGTCGTCGGCCGGTCGTGGCGAATCGACCAATTCAACAGGTCATCGAGCGCTTCGAGTCGCACGGGCGCGGCCATCAATTCGGCGCGACCGCTATCGACCGTAGACGGATCGCCGAGTTTGAACAACGCGGCCGACCACGGCAGGATTCGCGCTGGATCTGGCCATCGATCCGCAGCCTCCAGCAACGCACTGAGCGTCGGCGTGTCCAATGCGGCTGCTTCCGGGTCCATCGCAACCCACCACTGCGCCCACACCAGCGTCAACCAGGCGGCACACGGTTGCTGATCTCCGGGCAGGCCAACAAACGAAGCCTGCCACGCCACCCGGTTGCGCAGGGGGCCGCCTCCCGCGTCAAGGCAGCGCACGCCCACGGCACGGCCTTCTGCACGAACCCGCATGGCTTCGGCACCGGTCAACGTCAGCCCCAACGCCGCGCGCTCGCGCACCCGGCGCCACGCCACACCGCTGGCGTTGGGCGCAATCAACTCCGCCCTGTCCAGCGCCGCGTCCACGGCCGGGAGTCCGACTTTCGCCCGCGAAACCCACGCCCGATCGATCGCCGCAATGGCCCGTTCGAGTGCCCGATCGTTGTGTCTCCCCGCACAAGCGAGCCACACCAACCACCACACCACCGCGCCCCCGTTCGGGGTTAGCCCGGCGGGCGACGCCCTGGTGGGCAGCGGTTGGAGCAGCAATGTGGACCCTGCTCGCATGTGCGACCCTGAAAGAAGCGCCGCAGATCGATGTGCATGGCCTGGTGAACGTCGCAGACGTCAAGGCAGCGGTGTGGGCACCGTCTCCGGGCGGGCGGGTCGTGAATTTCTGGGCGACGTGGTGCGCACCGTGCATCGAGGAGCTGCCTCGTTTGGCGGCCTGGGGACGCGCTCACCCCGACGTCGACCTGCTGTTCGTGAATCTCGACCTTCCGAAGGCCCGAGATCGATTCGTCCTGCCTTTTCTCAAGAAAACCGGCCTAGCTGACCTGCACCATGTGCAGCTCGACCATCGCGATCCGGCCGTCGGTATCGCCGGCGTCGTTTCGCCGTGGGGAGGAGACATCCCGTTGACGATCGTCGTCGGTCCAGACGGAGCGGAACGCCGACGGCTTGCCGGAAGCGTGGCTGACCCAGAACGCGAACTCGTCCAATGAAACAAACGTTTGACACGTGCTTCGTTCCCGCCCGGGTGGTGGAATCGGTAGACACAGGGGACTTAAAATCCCCTTTCCTTCACAGGAAATGCGGGTTCAATTCCCGCCCCGGGCATCGGAGCGAAACATGCTGATGTTTTTTGGATGGGGGTGTTCGCAGCCGGAAGTCGCGCCCGACCTGACAGTCGTGGACCGGGTCGCCGGAGATCGCACTCCGCTCACAGCCGATTGCGATGTCCTTGACACCGCGAGATGCCTGCTGCCCTGGCCGTCGAGCACCTTTAGCAAGGTGGATCCGACCACCGAGACAGGCCTGCGCGTCGCCGTTGCGCAGTCCTCGTTGCCAATTCAAACCGACGACGCCGCTTACCTCAACACGGCGGATGGGTTTTCCCGCGTGACCGGCGTCGTTACGGCCATTCCAATTGACGCGGATCCGACGACCGTATCGATCAACGACCCGTGGTCGTCGCTCACCCCTGACGGCCCGCTCCAGGTCCTTGTCGCCCAACCCGGGCATCCTCGGTACGGCGAACGAATCGGTTTCCGTGCCGAGATGCGCGACGTACTTGGCCAGTTCTTGCTCATCGGCCGCCCCGTGGAGGTGCTCGACGCCAACACCGACCATGTGGTCGTAGTGACCGATGCTGTAGGCGTCAGCGATCAGCCTCACTGGGTCGCCGTTGCGCTTGGACTGGCCGACCCGGAGACCGAGTCCGAAGCAGCGCTTGCTGGCTACCACGCACCGACGCGTGCGGTTCTCGCCGACGCCGGCCTCGACCCTGAGCACGTCATCCGCGTCTTTGATTTTACGACCCGGTCGGCCTCGGACCCGACCCGGCGCCTGCATGCCATGATGGATGTGCTCGCCGCCGCAACGCCAAGCCTGACCGCCACCTTGGATTCATGGTCTACGAGTTTGGACCCGAGCATTGCTGGAATTGCGCTAGGTCGCCTGAGTGGGGTGCCCGCTTTTTTGGGCCCGGAAGGCACCCTCGTGCTCGATGCTGAGGGCATCCCGACGATCACCGGTACGAGAGACGTCGAGTTTCGGCTGGTCGTCCCCTCGGGCGTTGAAGACTACCGCGTCGCGCTGTACGGTCATGGGACGGGCGGGGACATCAACGACTCCTCCTTCGACGAGGACCTCGCGTCCCACGGGATTGCGAAGCTCAACATGCGCTTCGACGGATGGACCGGCGACGACCTCATCTTCACGCTTGTCGAGTTGACCACACTTCTCAAGGGTTCGGCGCTGTCCACGCAAGTGCTGATGCAAGCGTTGGCAGGCGGCACCTTGTTGGTCACGGCGCTGGACGGTCCGATCGGAGACGCGGTGTCTGCCGCCCAGATTGCGGGCGTGGACAACCCGGCGGTCGGCCGCCACCCCCTGACCGAAGGCGTGGTTTGGGTGGGCGGTTCTATGGGCGGCACCATGGGCGCCGTGATGGTGTCTGCGGATCCGAGGCTCCACACAGGCGTACTCAACGTGCCTGGAGGCGGCTGGACCCACATGATTCCTTACTCGTTGCTCTACGACAGCGGCATGGAGGGCATGTTGCTCAACGTGTACACCAACCCGCTGGATCTGCATCTGGCGATGGTCATGTCGCAAAACAACTGGGATGAGGTCGACGGCGCCGTCTGGGCCGATGAAGCGTTGGCAGCCGGTGGCACCTTCCTACTGCAAGAATCGTTGGGCGACCCGATTCTACCCAACCTGTCGACGGAACTGCTGGCGAACGCGCTACATGCGGTTCATTTCGAGCCGACGCTGCAGCCCATTCTTGGCTTGCAGACCACCACTGGCGCTGTGACGTCAGGCGCGGCGCTTGAGCAGTTTCGTGTGCCGGACACGGGTCAATACGACACCCATGGGTTTGCGGCGCTGGACACGCCCGCAGCGGAGGCCGCCTACGCCCAAATCCAACAACTGTTGGACACCGCGTGGGAGGGAGCACCCCGGATGGAACACGCGAGCGGATGCGCCGTCACGGGTCCTGAAGCGACCTGCGACTTCTCCGGGATGTGGTAGCCGGCGCCTCTTGCGGTGTGGCGCCAGAACGCTGCATCAGCGCCGAGTGTCGCAGGCGCACATCTTCCCAACAGGCAGCCGCAAACGTCGTGGACGTGCGGTAGTTGGAAGGCAACATCGCCTCGCCGAGGTCGAGCCACACGGTTTGCCCGGGGAATGCACCCAATCGGTCCGTTGGAAGCACCTGGTCGCTCCCGACCACCGCGCAGGGAATCACGGGGATTCCGCGTGAGAAACAGTCCACGATGAGGCGCAGGTACACTTGTTCCCTCGGCCGCACGTGCCGGGTACGTGTGCCTTCGGGAAAGACTTGGATTCGGTTGCCCGCCAACGTCAATCGAAGGACCTCACTGCGCGCTTTGGACCGCCCGTCCTGACTCTTGCGATCAAAGAAGACCGTGCCTGCAAGCCAGCCGTAGACCCCGATGACGGGGATCCACAGGATCTCTGATTTTGACAGCCCATTGGAGCGCGTGGTGGCCATCAGCAGCACCGGATCGAGCCAACTTTGGTGATTGCAGATCACCAACGCCCCTTGGCCTGGGTGCAGGCCCGGATCGCCACTGACTCGGAGCCGGACTTGCAGCGCCCAAAGAACGACGCGGCTCCACGCGACCGCCGCGTAGATCGTGTACCGTTCGCGTCGGCCCCGCGGAAGAACGGCAAAGGGCAGCACGCCGAAGGTGCCGACGACGAAGCCCGCCACGATTGCGACGGCCAGCACACCAAGGCCGTACGACACAGCCGCGATCGATCCCAAGAGGCGCACAGCGGCGGGTAACCTTGCCCACGCGGCTGGCCGCATTAGACCGCCGCCCCTCGGGGCTGTAGCTCAACTGGTAGAGCGCCAGAATGGCATTCTGGAGGTCGTCGGTTCGATCCCGATCAGCTCCATAGGTTTGAGGCCCACTTTCGCACCGCCTTTGACCGCATGAAGCAGCGGTCGACGCTCTCGTTCGCACGAAAGGCCGCGCTCGGGTTGATGCATCTGCTAGAGACCTGATCGTGTCGCGCCGTGCATCGAGCACCCACTTGCCGACGCCCGCAGTTCGCGGCAGGTACGGCGAACGTAATCCCTCAATCATTCGCACCTGAGGACCCATGGCGGCCCGATCCCTGAAGAAACTCGACCGTAGCGAGGACGTGTGGGAAGCCGGCATGATCTACGCGCCCGCGGACATGCAGGGGACATTGGGTGTCGGCATTCTGATCGTGGTGGAGCGTGACTCAGGCGTCATCCGTCTGGCGTCGGAGGTTGACCGCGTCGAGTCCATACCGGCCGTGTTCCGGTTGGCCTTCCTTCGCCCCGGGCCCCCTGCACTGCCGTCTCGGCCGCAACGCGTCGTGTTTGACGACCCCGTCCTCCAAGCGCGCATGGTCGACGTCTTCGCCGAGGCCGATGTGTTTTCCATCGCGAGTCAAGAAACAGCGGCACTCGATGACGCGATCGCGAGGCTCCTCAACAACGCGGGTGCTCCGCCGGCTCCGGGAATTGATCGCGACGTGCCTCGCTGGCGCATCGCCCTCTCTGCATTCATTCGAGCCGCACCGTGGGAACGATTGCCGGACGCTGCGGAGTTCATATTCACCGGCGGCGGGCTGGATGCGGCTGTCGCGGTCGTGCGCGGGCATGGAACCATCCCCGGAATTGTGCTCTTTCCAACCCGTCGGGACCGGGAAGAAGCCGCGCGATCCCAGCCAGAACGGACGCTGCTATCCTCCCTTCACGTGATGATAGAACCGCGAAGCGATATGTCTGCGGACGAGGCGGACCGCTGTCTGCGCCTCGCGCTTCATTTTCCCCCTGGATTGTACCCGCGGGTGTACGCGAATTCTAAGGGCGCATTCAGCGTGCCGACGGCCGGTGAACAGGATCGATTGTTGTACACCCTCAAGGCCATCACGGCGCTGTGCGAGCGACACCCGGCAAGGCTTATCGCTGGGCTTGAGTGCACGCACCGCCTGGATCTTGAAGACGGCATCGTGATTACAGTGACCGGCGCCATGGCCCAAGAAATGCCGGACCGCGATCATAAACGTGCGCGAAAATCGCGAATAAACTGACGCTGGTTCTCCGTCTCCGGCACCGGGAACTGCCCCGACTCACCCGGATATTTTCGAGAATATTGCTTGCCGTATGCCCGAATTGTGCCAGATAGCACCCGCCGATCGTACTCGCACGTCCCAGCCCACCCTCGCAGTGGACCGCCACGTTCTTGCCCGCCTCGGCAAACAAACGGATTTGCTGGAGGAGGTCGCAAACCGAACCCGTCGGCACTGACACGCCGCGAATCGGAAACCGGATCACAACCAACCCGGCCGCCGTCGCACGCTCGACGAGCGATTCAATTCCGAGCCGCGCCAGCCTGGGCTCGTGCATTGTTTGCAATTCCCCGGTCGAGCAACAAATCCGCCAGCGCAATCGCGTCGCCGGTCTGGTAGACCGGGCCCCGCGGCGTTCGACACGAGAGAACCGCGTCCGTCCAACGGCGAGGGAAACCCGCCAACCCGTGAAATGCGCCGAGCAGCGCTCCGGTAATGCACCCATTGGTGTCGGCGTCACCACCGGCCATCACCGTCCTCACCAATGCGCCCTCAAATGTTTTCTCGTGGATTAGCATATGAAATGCATTTCGCAGCGCGATGAGGACCCAACCCTGACCCCTTCCGTGACAGACTGGCTGGCGCGCGATGTCCCCCAGCGCTGCGAGGACTGCAGGCTCACCGGTCGCACGTTTTGCCGCCTCCAAAGCTTCGGTCGGCGACCCTCCGTTCATCCCGGCGGTGATCGCCACAACGAAGGCCGCGTTCGCGCCCTGGCACACTGGGGACGGATGGCTGAAACGGGCATCCTCACGGGCTCGTTCGATCAATTCTTCGACGCCCAACGTGGCGCCATAGATTGCCAGCGGACTGACACGCATCAACGCGCCGTTGGCCTGCATGTCTGCCGCACCATTTCGTTCCAAGGCACGCGCGAACATCGTCCCCGCTGACGCGTCAACACCTCGACCTCCGAACGCTGCCCGCGTCGCGTTTCCGACGTCGAAGGGCCCGCTCTTGTACCAATCCGAGTATGCGCCGGCCCTTGCATCCAAATCCCATCCACGATTGACGAGCGTTCGTGCCAATGCGAGGGCCAGTTCACTGTCGTCCGTCACCTGGCCTGGCAGCAGCGCGAACGGCCCGCCGCCCACGATTTCCGAGTGGCCGTTCGGGTATTCGCGAAGAATCGCAGGAGGCTCGGAGAACTCGACAGTCGTTCCGAGTGCGTCACCGACGAACTGACCCACGAGCACGCCGCGGGCGCGGTCCCGTTGCGCCGCAGGAAAACCATTTTCACGCCATGAGTCCCGCATCTGCCAACCTCAAAGGCACGACTATCCGACGCCGACCCAACCGACCGGCCCTACCCAGCAGAATCCCGCGCCAGGTTGCCCAACGTCATCTCAGCGGGGTACCGTCGGCGAAGTCTGGGAGGACGGCATTCGCGCCCGCTTTCTTCGTCCCGTGGAAACACGGGCCGCGAACCGCGCTCGAACTCCTTGTTGGGCGTTTGCTCTGCGAGTCCATCACTATCGACCGCGTTGCCTTCGAATGGGTCCCGCCCGGCGCACTGCTCGGGGAGATGCCCGTCATTACTTCGCCACGGTTTCGGTGAGTCCCCGGTACGTGCAGCGCGAGGGGGCGGTACAAGCAGCGTGGGCGAACGTGCGCGCGTCATGGACCCCCTTCGACCGTGAAGCCGTGCTTCGCTATGACAACGCCGCAGTGCAGACCGTCGGACGGGCATTCCAAGCCGTGCTCGCCGCACACGAGGAATTGAATCGTTTCCAGGCGGCGGGGGGGTGGGCCAAGTCTTCATCGATGTGGGCGATGGCGGACGGGAAGCCGGCGCGGCTTGAGTAGGCGACGAAGGCCCTACTGCTGCAGCTCACCCTTCCAGCCATGGGCTCGCAGACGTGCGCGACAGGTCTCGATCTCCTCAGGAGAGAACAGCCCGGAGAACTCGGGTTTCAGCGCGCGGGCCTCCACCGAAATGTCGAGACGGTGCAGCTCCCACAACTTGGTAAAGCCGCCGCTCGCCTTGGCGTGGATGAGCATTCGGGCCGCGTCCAATCCACCCCTGGCGCCCAGCATCTGGCGGAACCGCGTGGCATTGTAGCCGACGCCTTTCGCTTCCTCGTAGAGGTCGAGCATTTCTTGGTCCCAGCGACGAAGCAGGAGCTGTTCAGTCGACACGATTCCTCCTAAAACGGCATCGGCTGTTGCCCTGCACACGGAACGCGAATGCCAGTAGCAGCAAGTGTACGCCGAGGCACATCCAGCTTTCCGAGCCCCATCATCCTCGCAGCACGCGACTGCGTGGGTCGCTTCGCCCGGGTACACATGCGAAAGCGTTCCCGAACGTGTGTGATCGGATGCCGTCGGCGACGCTCGACGCCGACATGGGCGTGCGGAATACCAGTTGTGGATCCACCAGGAAAAATGCAGTGTCCCGGGTGTAAACCACGGCGCGTGAGCGCAGGAGCCCGGAGCACTGCCATGACGTCATCCTACACCAGCCTGGCCGACACCGTTGGACACATGATCGCCGCTCCGATGCTGGAACACGAAGCGAGCTGGGAAGGCTCGGAATCGCCCGACAGGCGAGTGTTCTGGGTGCTCATGGCTGCGGGCCTCGTGGCGGTCAGGGAGGTCCTCGCCGGTCTCGGTGCCCGGTACGAGGCTGAGCTTCGAGGACTCGGGTTTTTTGGCGAGCGGCGTGAGACGGTGACGTTCAGGACTCTGTTCGGTTGGACCGAGGTTGTGTCGGCCTACCTGCGCAAGGATGGCGAGACCGAGGGCGCTCGGCCGAGGCGAGACCGGCTCGGGATCGAAGGGGGTGGCATGAGTTTGGCCGTCGAGCGTGCGTTGACGGACTTCGGCGTGGACCAGTCCTTCGGCAAGGCGTCGGCGAAGTTCGAGGAACACCACGGCTCGGCCGTGCACCGGACGACCGCGCGCCGGACGGTGTTCAGAGTCGCCGGGAGGGCCTCGGCGTTCATCGCCTCGAAGCTCGAAACAGCGCCCGAGGAAACGCCGATCTGTGTCATGGTCCAGGCGGACGGCGCCAACATGCCGGTCGCGACACTCGAGCGGCTGGAGGGTCAGACGACGCCAACTGGCCGCCCGAAGATAAAGAAGGCCTGCTTCTATAGGGAGGCAAGGCTCGGACGGGTGTGATCGCTACCCGTTGGTCACGCTGGCGCTTTGGTGGTTGCGCCGGCGGCGCGGCCCTTGGCCTCCGCGGGGCCGGCTGGCGGCATCTGGCGTGCAATGAACGAGACACCGCGGCTGGAGCGACGCTTCGCTGGGCCGGGTTCCCGACTGTCGAGGCGGACGTCCGCGATCGAGACCCTGGCCGAAATCACCAGTCGTACATCGACCGCGCCAGGAGATAGAGCCGACCGCATCGTCCGCGGGGGCAACCGCGCAAACGCTCCGGGTCGACCGCGTCGAAAAAGGACCCCATGCTTTATTTCGCCTACGGTTCCAATCTCAATCTTGACGACTATGGCCTCCATTTTCGCGCAGATCTCCTCCGCAAGGTCTGCAAGGCGTGGCTCCCCGACCACGAGATCCAGTTTTCTCGCTACGGCAGAGGGAGAAAGGGCGGCGCGCTGAACCTCCACGCTTCCGTGGGCTCGGTCGTACCCGGCATGCTCTTCGAGGTCCTCGGCAATGGATGGGAGGATCTGGACAAAAAAGAGGGCCATCCGGGTGCGTATCGCCGGCAATCTGTGTTCGTCCTCGATGAGGCCGGCGACGAACTGGCAGCAATCACCTACATCGCAGCTTCCGACGGCTTCTTCCCACCCGACCCAGCCTACGTGGAGACGGTTCGAAGCGGCATGTCGGATTTCGACGTCGATGGCGCCACGATGGTGGATCTGGCGGCCGCAGATCAGCGCCGTCCGAGCGGTGTGGACGGGCTGTTCGTTTACGGGACGCTCTTGCGCGGCGAGTCGCGCGCGAATCATCTCCAAGGCGCCGCGGCGAGCCCTGCCCGGACACGCGGGCGGCTGCTCGATTGCGGCGCGTACCCCGGCCTCGTGGTCGGGGAAGGGTGGGTGCAAGGGGAACTCGTCCACCTCGACGCACCGGAGCGCATGCTCAACGACCTGGACAATGTCGAAGGCTTTCGCGGCTTCGGCGTGCCCGGGGCCTTGTTCCGGCGCACCCTTGCGCAAGTGGAGGTCGAGTGCCTCGGGTCGACACTTGCGTGGACATACCGCTATGCCGCGAAGGGCGAGACGCTACCCACGCTCGCCGGTGGTTCGTGGCGCGCGCGGGGCGTCGCAACAACCAACGCAGCATTGCGGTGAGCCCGGTCCCCGTCACCTCTGTCGCTCGCATCGGCGTATGATACAAACGGCCATGCCCAACAGTCCGACCGGCTCTGCGAGATGACGCTTCGTCTCAAGCTCGCCTTGGTGGTCTTCGGGGTCGTGGTCCTGGCCCCGCGGGCCATCCGCCTCGCTACCGACTGGCTCTGGTTTGTGGAGACCGGCTACGAAGATGTCTTCGTGCGGAGACTCCTCACCCAGGCTCTGCTCGGCGTCGGAACATTCATTGGCGTGTTCGTGCTTCTGTACGGCAGCGCGAGTGTCGCCATCCGTCGGTTCGGCCGGCCGTTCCGGATCGAGGCCGGGGAAGGAGTCGCGTTCGTGGTCGATCGGCCGGGTGCCACCCAAATGGCCAGGGCCCTCTCCGCGGTCGGCGCACTCCTCGCTGGTGTTGCGGCGTCCGGGCAATGGCTCCCCTGGTTGTACGCCCTTCACGCAGTCCCATTTGGCGAAGCCGACGCGACGCTGGGGTGGGACGTCGGCTTCTACGTCTTCCTACTCCCGCTATTGGAGTTCGCTCGAGGTTTCTTGCTGGTCCTGCTCGTCGTATCGCTGGTCGCCGCGCTCGCACTGTACTCGGCGACGGGAGGGAGCCGCGCCAACGAGCGCACGTGGGTTGCTCTCAGCCCCGCCGCGCGACGGCATCTCTCGCTCCTCGTCGCAGGTCTGTTCTTGCTCCTCGCGTTTTGGTCCTGGGTCGACATCCCCCGGCTCCAGCTGACTCGATCGGGGATCATCCACGGAGCCTCGTACGTGGACGTCGAGGCACGGCTGCCGATGCTGTGGGTTCGGATCATCGCGTCGCTCTTGGGTGCGGCCCTCGCGGTTGGGTCCGCCTACAGCTCTCGGGCGTGGCCGATCCTCGTTGGGGCCGGCGGATACCTTCTTGCGGCGGGCGGGGGGGCCCTTTACGCGGCGGCGCTTCAGCAGTTCGTAGTGACGCCGAATGAGCAGGTCAAAGAGGCGCCGTTCATCGCGAACAACGTCGCGGCCACCCGGAAGGCGTTCGATCTCGACACCGTGGAGGAGCGTGGGCTTTCGGGTGATGCACTCGTCACACGTGACGACATCGAGAGGAATGCCGACACGATCCGAAACGTGCGGCTGTGGGACCACAAGCCGCTGCTCGACACCTTCGGGCAGATCCAGGAGATCCGGACCTACTACGACTTCGTCTCCGTCGACAACGACCGGTACGTCATCGACGGAGAGTACCGGCAGATCATGCTGTCCGCGCGCGAGCTGAACTCCGAGAGCTTGCCCAACCGGACCTGGTCCAACGAACGGCTCACCTTCACCCACGGGTACGGTCTGGCGCTCGGCCCGGTCAACCAGGTCACGCCGGAGGGGCTGCCGGTCCTATTCGTCAAAAACCTTCCACTCGAAACGTCGGTCGACCTCGATGTGACCGAGCCCAGCATCTATTTCGGCGAGCTCTCGAACGACCATGTGTTCGTCAACACCCGCACCGAGGAATTCCACTACCCGCGGGGCGAGGACAACGTCTACGCGGAGTATGCGGGTGAGGGCGGCGTGTCGGTGGACGGGTTCTTGCGCAAGCTGCTCTACAGCGTTCGATTCCGGTCCTACAATCTCCTATTCAGTGGAGAGATCCTGCCCGGGAGCCGAATCCTGTACAACCGCAGGCTCGCAGAGCGGGTACAGGCAATCGCGCCCTTTCTCACCTACGACAGCGATCCGTACCTCGTCGTGTCAGAGGGGCGCCTGTTCTGGATCCAGGATGCCTACACCGTGAGCCACCACTACCCGGGCTCCACACCGGTGAACGGTCGGTTGAACTACATCCGAAACTCGGTGAAGGTCGTCATCGACGCCTATCACGGGACCACCAGCTACTACCTAGCCGATCCCGACGACCCCATCGCCCGGACCCTGAGTGGGATCTTCCCCGGCCTCTTCCGTCCGCTGGCGGAGATGTCCCCCGATCTCCAATCCCATCTCCGCTATCCGGAAGGGATCTTCTCTGTCCAGGCGGCGATGTACTCAACCTACCATATGACGAACCCCGCAGTCTTCTACAACAAGGAAGACCAGTGGGAGGTGCCCAGCCTCGATGCAGAGCGTTCGGGGTCAGGGGCCATCGAGCCCTACTACACGATCATGAAGCTGCCGGGAGAGGACAAAGCCGAGTTCATCCAGATCCTTCCGTTCACACCGCACGGCAAGGACAACCTCGCGGCGTGGATGGTGGCGAGGAGCGACGGGGCCCACTACGGCAAGCTGCTCGTTTTCCAGTTCCCGAAACAAAAGCTCGTCTATGGGCCACGACAGATCGTGGCGCGGATCGCCCAGGACCAGGTGATCTCTCCCCAGATCACGCTCTGGAATCAACAGGGCTCCGAGGTGATCAACGGGACGCTCCTCGCGATCCCCATCGAGGAATCGCTCCTTTACATCCGGCCACTCTACCTGCGAGGGACTGGCGGGCGGATTGCGGAGCTCAAGCGTGTCATCGTCGCATACCAGAACCAGATCGTCATGGAGGAGACGCTTGAGAAGGCCCTGGACCGGATCTTCGAGCCCGCGCCGGTTGCGTCAGCTCCGCCGCCGCCGCTCGACGCTCCTGCCGCTTTCCCCGCGGTGCCCTCTGACCTGGCCGTGCACGCGCGAGAAACCTACCAGCGGGCTACCGATGCGCAGCGTGCCGGCGACTGGGCGCTCTACGGCGAAGAGCTTCGGAAGCTGGGAGACGTGCTCGAGCAGATGGCGGAAGCGCCCGAGACGCCGTAGGCGGATTCCACCGGGGTGGATCGACTCGGAAAGGTTGGGGCGCCGATGGTGGGGCGAGGAATGCTGAAGACGCCGATCGGCCGCCTGCGCGTCGTCGCATTCGCTGAGGGCTGCTCCTACCTGTTTCTCCTCGGCGTTGCGATGCCGCTCAAGTACATCGCCGGCCTTCCTCTGGCCGTGACGATCGTCGGTTCGATCCATGGTGCACTCTTCGTCGTGTTCTGCGCAGCGCTCTTGCAGGCGATGCTGGCCGCGCACTGGTCGTTGCTTCGCGCGGGCGTCGTGTTCGTTTCGTCTCTGGTTCCCTGCGGAACCTTTGTCATCGACGGGCGCCTAAGGCGAGAAGACGATGCCATTCGCGCGACCGCCAGTGCCCCGTGCCGTGGTGGGGTCCCTTAGGTCAGGGCTTCGCCGTTGGAGGGTCCGGCCGCACCGCTTCGCCCAACGGAAACCAGTGCTTTCCGTCCCAGGTCCACACCGCCTTCGACACGCCGCGCGCTCCGGCCGCATCGAACAAGTCCACCGCCCCCACCGCAAGGATCAGGTCCAGCTCGGGATCGCCGTGGCGCCACACCAGTGCCACCTCCTCCGACGGCACCGCGACCTGTAGCGGAATGCCCCCGGCCGCCGCCGCTACGACCTCCGGCGCCAGCCACACCAAGGCAGCCCCGCCCAGCCGATCGGCAAGCCGAAGGTAAGTTTGTGCCGTCCCAACAACAGTGAGCCGCTCGATGATTTCCGGCGCACGTGCCACCAGCGCCACGCGAGCCTCCGCGCCCAGCGCCACCGTGTCGCTACGCCAACGGCCCAGATCGTCCGTGGTCACCAGCGTCAGACGCTCACCTCGTGGCGCCCGGAAACACAGAAGCGCTGCACCGGGCCAAGGGTCGGAACACGCCAGCGTTTGACCGCCCCGTTGATGGGCCGACGCCCACACGGCCCACACGTCGCGTCCGTCCGGGCTGGACGGCACCGCCACAACCCCAGCCCAAGGCACCAACGCAAGCGCACCCATGACCGCGCTTACCGCGCCGCCGTCTCCCCATCGACCGCGGCACGTGCTAGTCGTGCCCGCCCCAAGGAGCGAACATGGCCTTCATCATGACCCAAGTAAGCGACGATGTCATGATGCTGCTGGAGTGCGAGACCACCGGCGCCTTCAGTAAGAGCGAGTTCGAGATCAAGCCGAACCCCATGATGGCCTTCCTCAACTCGGTGGACGCAGTCGCCAAAATCGCCCGCTCCGTCGGCGATGGCGTCGCGCCCGGCCTTGTGGAGTCCGGTTGCGACGTCGAAGTCGGATTCTCGATGAAGATCGACGGCGCAGGGGCCGTGATGATCAGCCAAGACAACACCCAAGGCCAGTTCAAGGTAAACTTGAAGTTTACTCGCTGACCTCAATCACTGGTCTCGACACAACCCGTCCAGTACGGCGCCAACGACGTCATCGCGGAGCAACGTGCCGTCCGGCGCCACGATCTCCACCCACACGCGCCGCTCGCCCACACGGCCCCACCACCTAAACGTCGTGGGACCGCTGCCCTCCGAGCCACGCCACGTCGCTGTCGCCGCGGGAAACAGCATCGGAATCGTCCGGAACGAACCGGCGTCCTCAAACACCCGCACAGCCTCGATCGGGTCGGTCAAAGGCTCCCCGGGCCACCGCGTGGCACCCAGTCGCGCGACCACATGGGTCTCCGTATGGGCCAGCGAAACTTCAGGGCCGCGGTCCGCCGTGCCCACCCAGCCCTCTGGCACGTTCCAACACAAACCCCGCGGCCCTTCCGACCACCGCATGGGTCCGACCAACCCGCCGATCGCCGACGACGCAGCAGGGGGCGGTCTCGGCGCCAGGTAAGGCACCTCACCTCGCCGAACGCACCCGAGCATCAGCCACATCATGGGCGGTTCGAGGCTCGGGCGCCTTTTTGGGGCAGCATCGCGTGCGCCGAGCACAAACCGGCCCGCAGCGCGACGAGTTGCTCTGGCGCGACGTCGGCGAGGGCCTGTGCACGCGCTCGTTCCGCCACCAGATCCAACCACAAGGCCACGCGGCCTTCGCCCCTTCGTCGGCTCCACAACGCGTGTCCCGCGCCCTGCCAAAACAAGGACAACCGAAACAATTCCGCGCGGAGTTCGGCCACGCCTTCTCCCGTATTGGCGACAGTCCGCAGTGCGGGTCGATCTCGCCGTTCAGCGACCAACGAACGCACCAACCGAGGCGCCCCGCCGCGATCCGACTTGTTGACGACAACGATGTCGGCCATCTCGAGCAGCCCGGCTTTGGCCACCTGGACGTCGTCACCCGACTCCGGTGTCACGACCAACAACACCGTGTCCGCCACCGCCACGACCCCGATCTCCGTTTGGCCCACGCCGACGGTTTCCACGTAGACCCGATCAAATCCCACCGCGTCAAAGAGATCCACGACCGCCCCGACCGCCGCAGACAGGCCACCGACCTGCCCCCGCGCCGCAAGCGACCTCACAAACACCTCGACATCCAACCCGTGCCGCTCCATCCTGAGACGGTCCCCGAGCAGCGACCCACCGGACAAGGGTGAGGTCGGATCCACCGCAACCACTGCGACGCGTAGCCCCTCGGCCCGATCGAACGCCACCAACGCATCCACCAATGTGGACTTGCCGGCCCCAGGGGGCCCAGTCACGCCAACCACGAGCGGCATGCCCGGACCCAACCGGCGTCGCACCGCCAACTTGTCCAAGGCCAAGCCCATGTCGGTGTGGCCGGCCTCGATCCACGTCACCGCACGCGCCAACGCCCCTCGTTTGCCCGCCACGGCTCCCGCAAGCAGTTCAGCCGGCGTCACGGAACTGACCGTACAAACCTAAATGCGTGCCCCCATACCGGCGCAGGTCCACGCGCTGATGAGCGCCAAGTGTTTCCGGGAGCCGAGAGGCATCGCCAACTTCCAGCACAACGATGTCGCCAATCGCTGCGCCGACAACCCCCAACCGGACGGGATCTTCGTCATAGGCGGGATCGACAAACACAACGTCGAAACGGCCTAAGCTGGGCGCACAACGCAGGGCGTCATCTGCTCGAACGTCGATCGTAGCTCCCCAGGCAGCCACGACCTCCTTCAGCAGCGTGGACGCACGCCGATCGCGTTCAAGCGCCACCACATCAGCGCCCCGCGACCACGCCTCCAGCGCCACAAGTCCGGCGCCCGCGGTCATGTCGAGCCATCGGCGCCCGCGTTGATCGTGCCCCAAAAGGTCGAACAAGGCTTCGCGTACACGACCCGCAGTCGGTCGCACGCCCGTCGGCACCGCGTGGGGAAGCACCCGTCCGCGTGCGGTCCCTCCGGTGATCCGCGGACGCGCAGACGCGCTCACGACCCCGCGGGCGCGCCGGTCGGCGGCAGCGTGGGGGGAAGGCGACCCGACCCGGGCACTGGCGTCGGCACTTCCGACTTCAGCGTCCATGTGCACTCGCCCTCATGGCAACCGCACGTGTCGAGAACCTTGAAACAAAGCTTGTCTTCGCAAGTCGACGTGACCTCTTTCGCCGCTGCGACTGTCGTACACACCTCGCTCCCGCAGCCAGCCCGGTTGCAGTCTACGTCCGTTTTGCACTCGCCCGCTGCGCCGACACCTTCCACCCGATCCTTACAGTCCGCGTACAACGACGCAGGCGTCGGCGCCGGTGGCACCGGGTCGGGAACCGGTTGTGGAACTGGGTCCACCGGCGCCGAAGCGCTGCCTGTGGGCACCCCATTGACAGCGGACGCGGGCGCGGCGGGTCTGCCGCAAGCCATGACCAAAGAACACACGAGCAGCAGGCGAGCCATCGAAGCCTCCAAAAGACGGTGCCCGTTATCCCAGGAAGGCCTGCGCACGCACCGCACACATTCCGGACACGTTTCGGTGCCGCGAATGATTGCGGCGAGGTTGTTTGGCCCAGGCTCAATGCATAGCGCTGCGGCCCACTTTGGAGGCGCGACCCCATGCGCCGGCTCTCTACCTCCGCGTTCCTCCTTCTCAGCAGCTGCTGGGTTGCCGAGTACGACAAGATCGGTGACCCAAAGTTTCCGATCGAACCCCATCGGCTGTACCCGCTGTACTTGCCGTCAACGGGCCAACTCGCCGCGGGCGCGGTGACCGGCAAGGACGACGCGCTTGAACAGCCGATTCCGTTCTCGCACAACATCCATGCGGAAACGCTTGCGATCCAGTGTGAGTATTGTCATTCCGAAGCGCGTCGCTCCATTCACGCCGGTGTACCGCCACTTCAGACCTGCATGGGTTGCCATCAGACGGTGAAAACCGACAACCCCGACGTGCAGAAGATTCACCAAGCGTGGTGCGGACAGCCCAACTGCAAGGTTGAGGAGGACGTATTCGGCACGCCCGTCGCGCCGGCCGCGGCCACCATTCCGCCGTGGCAAAAGGTTCATGACCTGCCCGACTACGTGTACTTTGCCCACAAGCGCCACATCCGCGCGGGCTTGGCCTGCACAGAGTGCCACGGTCAGGTGACGCTGCAGGGTGCCAAAGAGATCGTTCCGAACGAGGCAGGTACGGCAGACGCAGCGTCCGTCTCTGCAGTGCGCACCGTGATGACGCGTGAATCCTCCCTGCAAATGGGTTGGTGCCTAGATTGTCACGCCATCCACCCATCCATTGACCAGAACTATGGCGAGAAAGCGGACCTTCGGCGTGCTGAGCTGAAAGACTGCTGGACGTGCCACAAGTGAGCGCCGGAGTCCCCATGAATCGTCGCAACTTCCTTCGCGCTTTAGGGGTCGGTGGCTCAACGTCGGCCTTGTCGGCCTGCGGTTTGGACGACAACCGCTACTACACGCCCATCGAAAACGTCCTGCCGTACATCGTCAAACCCGAACAGGTCACGCCGGGCACGCCCACCTTCTTCGCGACGTCGGTGACCACCGGACCGACAGCTTGGCCCGTGCTCGCGGTCCATCGCGAAGGCCGCGTCGTCAACGTGATGGCCAACCGCACCGCACCGGTACCGGCCGCGGTTCCCACGGAGGCCCTGCTCGAATTGCAGCGGCACTACGCGCCCGATCGTTTGAAGGGACCCACGATCGGCGGCGAAGCCACGACTTGGGAAGAAGGCCTTGGCAAACTTGCCGGCGCCATACGAGCCGCGAAGGACACCGGCAAGAAAGTCGTCTGGCTCGGCGGTTACCGAAGCGGCACGATTGTAGACGTCATCCGTGCTGTTTGTACCGACGCGGTGTTTTGGGAGCCCCTCGGCCGCGACGCCGAGTCCGCGGCAATGAGCGCCCTGTTCGGCACGCCACGTTTGCCCCGATACGACCTCTCCGGCGCACACTACGTGCTCTCCTTCGGCGCTGACTTTCTGGGCGGACGTTGGGGCGGCGCGGCCACACAAGCGTCGTTCGCAGCCGCTCGCGACTCAAACCAGGGCCAGTTCTTAGGCCGGTTTGCGACCGTCGGGCCGCACCGCGACCAAACGGGCGCCAAGGCCGACGATTGGTACGCTGTGGTTCCGGGCACCGAGGCGCACGTTGCCGCTGCGGTCGCCAAACTCGTGGCTGCGAAAAATGGCTACCGCGGTATCTGGTTGGATTGGATCGCTAGTTTTGACGTAGCGGCAGCAGCGGCAGCCTCCGGCCTGACCGAAGAAGTTCTTCTGGAAATCGCCGACCGGTTCGTTTCGAGCCCTGGGGCCATTGCGCTGCCCGGAGGCACGTCCGGAGCCAGCCCGTTCGCCACCGAACTGGCGATGGCCGTGTATTTTATCAACCACATTTCTCAGTCGAGTGGCTTCCACCCCGACGGCTACGAAGGACCGATCAGCCGCTGGTCTGATGTGGAAGCGCTCATCGCCGACATGAAGGCAGGTAAGGTCGGCGTGCTACTGATCGACGATCACTGCAATCCCGTCTACAGCACGCCCGCGGAAGCGGCCTTCGCAGAAGCCCTTTCCTCGGTGGGATTGACCGTCGGCCTCAGTAGCCATCCTTCCGAGACCGGCGCCAAATGCGCGGCATCGTTCCCGATCAACGACGGGTTTGAGGACTGGGGTGACGAGGCACTCGGCGGCGGCCTGCGGCTGCTTCGCCAGCCTTCGATGACTTCGCTGGTAGACTCGCGCTCCGTGGGCGACATCCTACTGGCAGTCTACCGCCCGACCGGAGACATGCCCGTCCTCGCTTCCACCTGGCACGCGCACCTACAGCAGGCGTGGACCGCGACCTGGGCTGCTGCGGCACCGCCGCCGAGCGCGGCCCCCGAGCAGGGCGCCGACGCCCCCAATCCCACAGCCTCGCCCGCAATGGCTCGCGCCTGGGAATCCGCGCTCCAAAGAGGCTTCGAAGTCGTGGCGTCGTCAACGGCCTGGGGTGAAGGCATTCCGGGCTCGTTCAGCCTCGGCACGCCGAGCGTTTCGGACTCTGGCGACCTGCACCTTCACGTGTACACCCAACCCTTCCTCCTGGACGGGCGGTATTCGAACGAACCTTGGGCACAAGAAGTCCCTGACCCGATGACCGGGCAGGTGTGGGACAGCTGGGCGCTGATGCACCCAGACACTGCGGCTCGCTTGGGCGTTGGCGACAACGACCTCGTTTCCATTCGCACCGACAAGGGCCAAATCGAAGTGGGAATCGAGGTCCACCGCTTTGTGCGCCCCGATACCGTAGCCGTCGCTTTTGGTGGCGGGCACACAGGTGCTGGACGCTACGCAGAGGGTGTCGGCGTCAACGTCGTGTCGCTCCTCGGCGTCGTCCGGGACGCGTCGGGTTGCCTCGCATGGCAACAGGCACGTTGTCAGGTGACCAGTGCGGGCAAGAAAGCCTCGCTGGTGTCCACCTTCGGCAGCGACGACCACCTCGGACGTGGCTGGGTCGAGGTTGTCCCTGCCGCAGCACTCGTTTCGGTCGGCGACGCCGCCAACGACGTACCGGGTTCGATGGTCGCGCGGCACATCCTGCCGTTGGACCCCCGACTCATCAAGGCCGGAATTTCCGACTTCTACATGATGCCGGAGCACCCGACCTACCGGTTCGGTATGAGCATCGATACCGACGCCTGCACCGGTTGCGGCGCGTGTGCGATTGCTTGCTACGCCGAAAACAACCTGCCGGTCATCGGCAAAGACAAGGTCGCACAAGGCCGAGAGATGGGCTGGGTTCGTGTGAACCGGTACATCGACGGCGACGACGTGCACTTCGTCCCGATGATGTGCCAACAGTGTGGCCACGCCCCGTGCGAAAGCGTGTGCCCCGTGCTCGCGACCTACCACACGATCGACGGCCTCAACGCCATGATCTACAACCGTTGTGTGGGCACCCGGTACTGCAGCAACGCCTGTCCGTACGGTGCGCGGCGGTTCAACTACCACTCGTATGTGTGGCCAGAACCCTTCAACCTTCAGCTCAATCCGGACGTGGCGACGCGTACGATGGGCGTGATGGAGAAATGCACATTTTGCGTGCAGCGCATCCGGCGTGTCAAAGACGCTTACCGAGATCGCGGCTTCTCCGAGCGCGTCCCTGACGCAGCCCTGCGCCAATTGCCCGCCTGCGCCGATGCCTGCCCCAGCCAAGCCATCACGTTCGGCAACCTCAACGACGAGGCCTCCACGCCGTCGCGGACCCGCAAATCGGCGCGCAACTACTACCCAATCCCGGAAATCAACACGTTTCCGGCGATTAACTACCTCGCACGCGCTTCCTTCCACGCCGCAGCTCCCGATCACGGGGGCCCCGGCGCAGCGGAACACGGCGCGCCGCCGGACCACCACCCTGCCGGCGGCGACACACCGCCGCAGACACACTGACCGGAATCAAAGCCATGGCGTCCACTACGAAGCCTGTCTACGGCTACGAACCGCACGATCCGGGCGCGCCCAATCGCCCGAACAACTATCGGCAGGTCAATCGCGACATCATTCGCGTTCTGCTGCGCCCTACCGCATTGTGGCTGATCTCCTTGGCCACTGTCGTCAGCATGATGTTGTGGGGCGGCTACTGCTGGTACCAACAGATCACCATGGGCATGGGCGTCGCCGGAATCACGCACCCAGTCATGTGGGGCGTCTACATCGTCACATTCGTGTTCTGGATCGGCATCGGCCACGCCGGTACGCTGATCAGCGCGATCCTCTTTCTGGTGTCGTCCCGCTGGCGAACTGGGGTGTACCGGGCCTCCGAAGCGATGACGGTTTTCGCCGTCATGACCGCCCTGTTGTTCCCGGTCCTTCACCTCGGCCGTTGCTGGCAGGCCTACTGGTTCTTCCCCTACCCGAATCAGCGCCAGTTGTGGATGAATTTCAAGTCGCCGCTCATGTGGGACGTGTTCGCGATCAGCACGTATTTCACAGTGTCGGCAGTGTTCTTCTACGTCGGGCTCATTCCAGACATCGCCATCTTCCGCGACCACACCCGTGGCCTCGTCAAGAAGGTCTACGGCGTCATGGCCCTCGGCTGGCGCGGCACCCACGGTCAGTGGCACCATTTCATGGCCGCCTACGGGTTCTTTGCCGCCTTCGCCGCGCCGCTCGTGCTGTCGGTGCACTCGGTCGTGTCTTGGGACTTCGCCATGGCGCCCACGGCAGGATGGCACTCCACCATTTTCCCGCCCTACTTTGTCGCCGGCGCCATCTTCTCGGGCTGCGCGATGGTCATCTCGTTGCTGATGCCCATGACGTACTTCTTCAAATGGGACGCCTACGTCAACATCTGGCACTTCGAAAACCTCGCCAAGATGTGCCTGCTGACCAGCGGCATTCTCACCTATGCCTACGGCATGGAGTATTTCGTCGCTTGGTATTCCCAAAACCCCTACGAATGGGCGATCTTCAGCTGGCGTGCCACAGGTCACTACGCCGGTGTGTTCTGGGCCATGGTGTTTTGCAACTGCGTCGCACCTCTGGTCTGGTATAGCAAACGCATGCGAACAAACCCATGGAGTTTGTTTATCGTCGCGTTCATCATCAATATCGGCATGTGGTTGGAGCGCTTCAACATCGTCATCAGCTCGACGTCGCACAGTTTCGACCCGGCGACCTGGGGCAACTACTTCCCTTCCTGGATTGAGATCGGCGTCGTGATCGGCTCCTTCGGCTGGTTCTGCACCTGGTTCGTCCTTTTTTGCAAGACCTTCCCTGCGGTGGCCATCACCGAAATCAAGGAAATGGTCGTGCCGCCCGTCAAGGGCTCGTTGGAGGTCGCGTGACCGCGCTCGCAGCCACGAAACAACAGCCGATCAAGGCCATTTATCAGCACTTAGACTGCCTTCTTACCGGCGTGTCGAGGTTGCAGAACGCCCATATCGAAGGCTGGACGGTGCTCGCGCCGCTGCCCCGTCACGAAATCGAAGAAGCGATTTACGGCGGGCGCCCCTCCCCGGTCCGCTGGTGGACGCTGGTCGGTGCCACGCTCGGCGTGCACATCGGCTTCCTCGTGCCGGCACTCACCGCAGCACAATGGCCGATGATCAATCCAGGCGGAAAACCCGTTGTGGCCCTGATTCCCTACGGCGTCATCATGTTTGAGTGCACCATTCTGTTCGGTGCCCTGTTCACGTTCGCTGGGATGTTGTTCCACTGCGGACTTCCCGCATTGTTGCCCCGCGCCATGCGAGACCCCAGAGTCACCGACGACGCCTTCGCCATCGTGTTCAGCAAAGCGCCCGGCGACTCCGTCGATCAGATTGTGACCCTGCTCAGAAGCAGCGGCGCAACCGAGGTCACCACCGGCGCGGCCACCGTGTACGAGGTTCCCAATGCGTAAGCTCGCCGCCGTTGTGGCGCTGATGGTGTCGGGCACCGCGCTCGCCCTGCCGTGGGACATCGACATGGCGGATTCCCAGGCCGTCAAAGCCTACGAGGCCCCGATGGGTTCGCCCGCGGTCGGATCGGTTGCTCAGCCCAGCGAGTTGACGCCAGACGGGTTTTCGCCGAATTTCATTCGCGGAAGCGCCGAAGGCGAAGCCCTCACGATGCCGGAAATGGACGCTGCCGGTCTCGTCTTGGGCAAGAAGATGTATGACATTTACTGCACCCCCTGCCACGGCGACGGCGCCAAATTGGGTCCCGTCGCAGAGCCCGGACGTTTCGCTGGCGTTGCGACTCTGTCCGGTCCGTTGGGCACGGCGCACACGCGCACCGACGGCTGGTTGTACCTCTCGGTCCGCAACGGCGGAACGCTCATGCCATCCTACGGTTGGGCAATGACCGACCACGAGATGTGGGCCGTCGTCGCGCACGTGCGCACCCTTCCAAACGCCGCTTGGGTCGCGCCTACCGCCGCCGCACCGGAGACTCCATGAGCGCGCAGCCGCCTGACGTCAATCTCGCGATCGACGCCGTTCCCGGGCGCACGTTGCCGCCCATGGCCAACATGGCCTCGATGGGCGCTATGGCCATCGGTCTCGCCGCCTTTGGCTACGGAATGTTCGTTTCGGAGGCCGGTCCCCTGTACACCTGGGGCGCCTACCTCGTGGGCCTGATGTACGTGTTTGCCCTGTCTTTGGGCGGCGTCGTCTTCTCCGTGATCCAGACCGGAACGTTGGCCCGTTGGGGGCGGCCGCTAAAACGAATTGCGGAGACCTTCGCCCTATTTCTACCGGTCGCATGGGTGTTGCTCCTCATCTTCCTGCTCGGTGGCCTTGGCATTTATTCGTGGAACCCGAGCACAATTCAGCCAGGCGGGCCGGTCGCGCTAGCGCCTCATTCGGCTGAGGCCATGGCCGCCAAAGAGTGGTGGCTCGACCCCACAATCTTTGTCGTCCGAAATCTGCTGGTCACGGCGTACCTCTTCGGCTTGTCTCTTTACTACATCCGGGCGTCGCTCCGGCCCGACCTGATCGTCGCGAGCAAGCGCCTCGGGAATCGTGCACCTGCTTGGTGGTCGCGCCTGACGGCCGATGCCAACGACATTCACGATGAAGTGGAGTCGGGACAGCGCACCCAATCCAAGTTGGTTCCACTCCTCGCCCTGTCCTACATGATGGGCATGAGTTTCCTCGCATTCGACCTGGTGATGTCGCTTGCACCCTGGTGGGCCTCCAACATGTTCGGCGCGTGGATTTCCGTGTCGAGCTTCTGGACCTTCTGCGCCGCACTGGCGTTGACGACCAGCCTCGCGAAGGACTGGTTGGGACTCGGTCCCTTCGTCACCAAGGAAACGACCCACCTGCTCGGCAAGATGATGCTCGCGGGCTGCATGTTCTGGGCCTACACAACCTACGCACAGCTCCTGCCGATTTGGTACACCGACATGCCTGAGGAAACCGATTTCCTTTTGGTCCGGATGTCGCTGCCTCAGTGGTCCTGGATGTCTCAAACGGTAGCGATCCTCTGCTTCCTCGGGCCCTTCACGATGCTGCTGTCGCGCGGCGTGAAGAAGATGCGGTGGCCGTTCGCAGGCGTGGCCATGGTCGTACTCGTTGGCATTTTCATGGAACGCTCCTTGTTGGTCATGCCCCAGGTGTGGCACGGCGACGTGTTTCCCACCGTCGATTTCCTCGTCATCAGCGTAGGCGTGTGGGGCGGCTTCATCGGGTTGTTCGTGGCCGTCGTCGGCCGCTTGCTCGCGAGCCTGCCCGCCATGCCCGTTTCGGACCCACAGTTCGAAGACCACCCCTGGGACGTGCATGTGCACGGACTCGACCCACAAGGGCACGCGCAACATTGATCCCCGGCCCGGCGCGATAGCAGGACGCAAAGGTAAAGAACCATGCGATTCGCTGTCATGCTGGCCGCGTGCTCGTCACAAGTCGCAGGGACGCCCACCGACGTCCCAGTCGAACCCATCTGCGATGGCAACCTTCAACCCGATGAAGGCGACGTCGTAGATTCGCCATTTGACGTCGATGGCGATGAGTACGTCACCGGGGACGACAACCGGTGTGTTGATTTCTACGGCGTTGATTTTGTCGATTGCGACGACAACAACCCGGACGTCAATCCAGGCAAGAACGAAACGAAATGCAATGGCGTGGACGACGACTGTTCCGACCTCACGTCGGATGCGGAAGATTCTGACAACGACGACGCCACCGATTGTGTCGATTGCGACGACCAGGACCCGCTGCGGTCGCCCAACTTCGAGGAGGATTGTTGGGACGGCGCCGACAACAACTGCGACGCTGTCGTGGACGAAGGCTGCGGCACCAACTGGAATGGCGACTGGCAGCTCGATCAGACGGTGTTGTACACGTGTGCGCTCGGCATCGTGGACATGAACTTCGATACGCTCACGATCTTGTACACACCGCCCTATTTCACAGTGGCCAACGGATCAGGCACCACGCCCGGCGCCATGGAAGGTTTTCTCGACCCGTTCGTGAACGACTTTATGGTCGACGTGTTCAAGACCGTGGGCACCGCGGCGAGTTGCGATGAGTATTATCGCGTCATCGGGTCATTTTCGGACGACGACCATTTCACAGCCACCATTGAGGCGGGGTACGATGGGGGGTTCGGGTGCCTCAACTGCGCCTACCAGATCTGGACCGTAGCCGGCACACGCATCACGACGCCGTAGCGACCACGACGACCTCTGCGGGCGCGGGCTCACCACTAGCGGTGGCGCACACGTGGGAGGCGCGGGCTTCCACCGAGACCTTGCAACCCAGCCGTTCCGCCAGGTCCCCGGCAAGACGTTGCACGTACTGTTCGTGCAGAACGGGTCGACGGGTATGCCAGTCCGCCAAGCGGCCGAGCGCACCAAAACCTGCCACACGCGTCACCGGCCAATAGGTCACCGTCACCAGGGTACGCGCGGGCACGAGGTGGTGAGGGCACAACGTGTGCACCACGATTCCGTCCAGCCGCACCAACCGTCCCGAAATCTCTGGCACCGGCTCCCACACGAACGGCGGAGTTTCGCCGCCAACGAATCTGCTCCACAACACGGCGAGCCGGCGTGCTGCGGCCGGAACCTCGTCCGGTGGCAACAACCCGGCGGCCAAGACCGCTCGCTCCAGGGCCGACACGACTTCATCTGCGGGCAATCGTTCCTCCATGCTTCGTGCTATCGGACGTCCACGACCATGGCATTCCCAGACGGCATCGATCCAATCCACCCGTCCCGACTCGATCGGCTTCGCGTGGCTTTTGCGGCCCGCGTCGCTCGCGACATTGTAGACGCCGACGGAATCCTCGACATGTCCGAGTTGGACTTGCTCGGGCGCGTATTCCCCGACAAGTTGATGCGCAGTTGCGGGTTCGTAGACGCCTCGGGCACGCTGACCCACGTGTTCACGCAGATGGCAGACGAAGCCTCAGGCGTGCTCAACCAGGAACTTGGGCTGGCATTGAAACTCGAATTGGTGTCCGTGTTCCATGAAGCGGCTTTTGCAGACGGCATCTCCGAGGACGCAGAGCTGCAGGTGCTTGAAGGCGCGGCGGAAGCGTTGGGCGTGACACGAATCCAGCTGCAACGCCACGTCGCCGCGCTTCGCGCGCACCGTACGCTCGTGCCTACGCGCGAATCGGCTGGAGACCCGGAACCCGGGTAAACGCCTCTTTGTGCCGCCGGATTCACCGATCGCCAAAGTGAATGCCAAGTGCCCGGGCCGTTCGAACCAACTCCCCGTGCACGTCTACGCCTCGATTTTGCGCGATGGCGGAGGCTAGCGACACCGGTTCCACGCTGCCGTTCCGCAGGCGGACCATGTCGCCCCAGCGGCCTTGGGCCACCAGGTCCGCCGCCGCCACGCCGAAGCGCGTCGCAAGCAGGCGATCGGCCGGGGTCGGGCTCCCGCCGCGCTGGAGATGGCCCAGCACACACACCCTGACTTCCGCGTTCACCGCGCCTTCCAACTGAGCGGCCACGATGGCGCCCGCACCGCCTCCTGCACGTAGCCGCGCCTTCTGTTCCGCACCCATTGTGGATGTTTCGCCGGGCAACGATCCTTCCGCGACCACCACCAAGGTGTAGGTGCGCCCAATCGGGCGACGGGCCGCAATCGCCGCGGCCACGTGTCGAGCCTCCCACACGATTTCCGGGATCAAGATGACGTCCGCGCCACCCGACAAGCCGGCATGCAGCGCGATGTGGCCGGCATCCCGGCCCATCACCTCCAGGATGAGAATCCTTTCATGGGACTCCGCCGTCGTGTGCAGTCGGTCAAGCGCTTCGGTGGCGACGTCTACGGCGGACTGAAACCCAAAGGTCACATCGGTTGCGCCGAGGTCGTTGTCGATCGTCTTCGGCACGCCGATGACGGGAACACCGCGCTCCTGCATCAACCGCCACGCGATCGCCTGGGTCCCGTCTCCGCCAACCACCACCAATCCTTCCAGTCCCTCGTCCCGCACCGCTTGCGCCAACGCCTCGGAGCGGTCCACGCGCGCCGTTCCTTCACGCCAAGCAAACGGGTCACCCCGGTTCGTCGTGCCGATCAGCGTCCCGCCTCGATGCAACAAACCGCGCACCGCAAGCGGCGTCAATGGCATCAGCCGCCGCGGTTTGTCCATCAAGCCATTGAAGCTGTCCATGACGCCGACCACGGTCCGATCGAGGTTCTTCACCGCGTGTCGGGTAAAACCGCGAATCACCGCGTTGAGGCCAGGGGCGTCGCCGCCCCCAGTCAGGATTCCTACGCGCCGCGCCATTCAACCTCCGGAGCGCAATGCTACACTCCAATCCCCCGCCGAGCCTCGGCTCTCCCCAAGATCTCGCATGTCGTTGTTTACTCACGAGGCTGTGATCGTCGCGCCGCTCGCGTCGGGCTCGCGTGGAAATTGCACGTTTGTGGGTACGCGACACGCCGGAGTACTCATCGACTGTGGACTTTCGACCCGTCAGGTCGAGCGTCGGATGGCTCAAATCGGCCTTGGGGAAACGGCGATCGCGGGTGTGCTCATCACGCATGAGCATGCCGATCACATTGGCGCGGCCCGTGTCCTGTCGCGGCGGTTTCGCGAACGCCAAGGCGGCCTCGTCCCCTTCTTCATGACCGCTGGCACCCGTGGGTCGATTCCGCCGCAATGTATGCCTGAACAGCGTGTCCGGGTGACGCCGGGGCAGGCCTTCAGGGTCGGCGCGTTCGAGGTTGAGCCCTTTCAGGTACCTCACGACACCGCCGAACCGGTCGCCTACGCTGTCACTGTAGGAAGCGTGCGCGTCGCCGTCATCACGGACCTCGGTCGGTCGACCCGCTTGGTCGAGACCGTGGTGTCAGATGTAGACATCGCTGTGGTGGAGTTCAACCACGACTTGGCGATGTTGCTCGACGGCAGCTACCCGTGGGCACTCAAACAGCGGGTCCGCGGACCGCACGGACACCTATCCAACGAGCAGGCCCGGGACCTCGTGCGGGCGGGATGTTCTGGGCGTCTTCGACACCTGGTGCTGGCCCATCTGTCCGAAGAAAACAACTCGCCGAACCACGCCTTACAAGCCGCACACGATGCGTTGCCCCCAGGTTGCCGAGCCCAAATTCACGTCGCGACCCAAGATGAAGCGACCGGGCCTTTCACACTCGACGCCGACCTGCCCGCTCCCACACGCCGACCCACACGGGTCTCCCGCCCCGCCCGTCGCGACGACGCGGAACGCCAAGTCAGCCTATTCGCCTAGGGCTTTGTCGCGAGGCGCCTCATCGGATTCGTCTGGACAACTCCTTGAACAAGGGTCCACCGGCCCGACCGAGCCACGCAAACAACACCCCTTCCGCAGAGTCGACGGCGGCGCCGGCTAAGCGCATGCGGTCCAGTCCGAGCTGCCAATCCAGAGGACGCCGAGACAAGGTCGCGTCGGCAACCACGCGAACCGATTGACCGGCCGCCCTCAGGTCCAGCACGGTTTGTGCAACACAAATATGGGTTTCCATCCCGCACACGACCCACTCGTCCGCTGCGTCGGCACGGACCCTTTCGACAAAGGCGGGCTCACCCATCGCGGAAAAACTGAGTTTTGGCACTGCGTCCTCAACCGTGAGCTGAGGCAGCGTTGGACCCAGTCCTTGCGGGTATTGCTCCGACGCCAACACGGGCAAGCCCAATTCTCCGGCCAACCAGCGTAGATTTACGGCAGCTCGAAGCGCGTCGTCGCGACGACTCTCTTCCATCACTGGAAACAATCGTTCCTGCCAATCCACAAGCATCAGCGCGCGGCGCACGGGCCCTCCAGCGTTACAGGTGAGACCGCATGTACCCTACCTTGTTCACGACTCCCAGCGGTATGGGGGTGCACGTCTATGGCCTTTTCATCATGCTGGCCTTCTGCTCTGCCTTCTTGCTCGTACACCTGCGCGCACCGAAAGTAGGCATCGAACCAGACAAGTTGTTGTGGACGTACGCCGCCGCTGCGGTCGGTGGCATGCTTGGGGCGCGTTTCCTGTACGCCGTCGCCGTGGACTTCGACGAACTGCTCGCCAACCCGCTGAGCCTGTTCTCCATGTCCGGTTTCGCTGTGTACGGCGGTGTCATCGGAGGAGCCGTGGCCGTGGGCCTCACGGCAGCCAACCTGTCCATCCCCTTATGGAAGCTCGCGGATATCGCTGCGCCTTCGGTGCTCGTCGGCTACGGCGTGGGTCGAATCGGGTGCTTTTTCGCGGGCTGTTGTCACGGCGTGGTGGCGCCGTCGGGGGGCACACCGCTGCTGCCCGAGAACCTGCTACACGGCCAGTTGTACGCGTTGCCAAACTTCCCGTTCTTGACCTCGGAAGTGCACGACGGCGTCGGACGCTTGCTGCACCAGCCGTTGTACCCAACGCAGTTGTGGATGGCGACAGAAGGCCTACTGCTCACCGCGCTGATGGTCTGGATGTGGAAACACCGCACGTTTGACGGCCAGGTCGCAGGCATCGCCCTGATCCTGGAAGGACCGTCCCGCGCGTTCATTGAGGCGTACCGTGCCGACGAACGCGGTGTCGTCTACGCCTTCGACGCGCCGCAATGGGCAATCAATTGGCTCCCAGGAATGTTCCAGGCCGGTGCAGACCAGAGCGCACAAATCGGCGTCACGACGAGCCAAACCATTGCGGTCGGCATGGTCCTACTCGGGCTCAGCATTCTCGTGCTTCAACGCAACAAAGGTGTCGCGCCCGAAATCCCGATCGTCGTGGATGAAAACTCCGCCTAATTTACCACTGGATCCCTGCATGCAGGCCGGGCCAAAACACAACGCGGTGTTGCCGGTCACTCGACGGTAGCCCCACCAACAAAGGCCACGCGTCGCCGCTTCCCCACCAACCGTTCAGGCTTGCGCCTGCGAACGGGGAAAAGCGTTTTGCCAATGGCAGGCCGAGTTGGGCCCGGAGTTTTCCGTGCACGCCGGGAAGCACCAAGCTGCCCTCGGCCACCATCCACGCAGTGATGTCGGATTCCACAAATACGAAACGCGCGGGGAGATGCACCCCGAGACCCCAGCCGGCCGTCCACCAGGGCCCGTCTGGACGCACCCAGCCCGCACCGATCAGCGTATAGGTGGTCTTGGATCCAAACTTCACGGCCCCAGACAGGAGCGCAGATTCGCTGACCCACGTGTCGACGTGGAACATGCCGTCGCCGATAATGTTGACGAGCCCGATGGCGGGCCCATCGAGAGACTTGGCGACGTTCACGAATCCGACCATCGCGCCCTTTCCGCTTCCGCCAACATTCAGCATTCCCATCTGCACACCGTCGAGTTCGGAGACGACGGTCATCGGGGCCGCGACGACGCCTTGCCAAGACTCGGCGACGGCGATGCCCCCGCTGACGGCGAGCCCGCGCGAAAATCCTTTGGCAATGCTGAGGCCTGCCGCCGCTTGCCCGCCCTGAACCCCACCTTTGCTGACAGTAATGATCCCAAACTGGCCGCCCTCGATCGTGCCATCGACGACTGTGACCAACGACGCGTCCAGGCCTTCCACCCGCGGGGAACGGGTGACGAAGCCCACCGCGATGCCGTCTACAGGGCGGTCAGAAGCCGCCGCAAACCCCAATCCCGGGAGGATGCTTACCTTCAACGGCGCAGGTGGGCGCTCGGCCGCTTCCACGGGCCGTATGGCGGCCTCCACCTGTACCGCGACCTCGACTTCCTGACCGAACGCGAAAGCAAGCAGCGATAGGAGCATGGGCCCCTCCGACGCTGTGGACACCGCGGACCTCCAAGCGCGTCACCGATAGGCCCACCCCATTCCGGTTAGGGCGCGTGTCCGTGTCCGCCCGCAACGCCTTGATCGTCGCCACAGGCATCGGGCTGAGCCGTCTGATGGGCTTGGTGCGCGAGCGCGCGTTGGCGCACACGCTCGGGGTGGGACCGGAAGCCGACGTGTTTCGCGCGGCCCTACGCATCCCCAACTTGATGCAGAACTTACTCGGGGAGGGCACCCTTTCGGCGTCGTTCATCCCCGTGTACAGCCAGCTTCGTGCTGCCGGACGCCACCACGAGGCGGACCGCCTCGCCTCCACCATGCTCGCCGTACTCGTGGTCGTCTCCGGCGCCCTTGTGTGCCTTGGCGCGGCTCTCGCGCCCGCTCTCGTCGCGCTGCTTGCGCCAGGTTTTCTGTCCGACGAACGTTATGCGCTCGCCGTTCCTCTGGTTCGCCTGACTTTTCCGATGACCGGCCTGCTCGTGCTCTCCGCGTGGGCGCTCGGCGTGCTCAACAGCCATCGACGCTTCTTCGTCCCTTACCTCGCGCCGGTCGCGTGGAATCTCGCAATCATTTCGGCCTTCGTTTGGACCGCCGACGATTCCCCGGGCGCCGTGTTGTGGGCCGGTGGGCTCGGGGCCCTCGTCGGCGGCGCCGCCCAATTGTGCGTGCAGCTTCCTTCGGTATTCAAACTGTGGAAACCGAGTCGGCCACTGCTGGACGACAATGTCAAGGAGGTGCTGCGCAACGCCATTCCCGCAGTGTGGGGACGGGGCGCAGTTCAGATCTCGGGCTACGTGGACCACACCCTGGCGACGCTCCTGAGCGCAGGCTCCGTGGCCACGATGTCTTACGCCCAGACGTTGACCCTGCTGCCCAGCAGTTTGTTCGGCATGTCCATCGCAGCAGCCGAACTTCCAGAGCTGTCTACGACCGCAACGACCGACCCCGCAGCATTCTCGGACCGCATTCGCGCCGCGGGCGAACGGGTGCTGTTGTTGGTCGTCCCTTCGGCCGTCGCACTTGCGGTTCTCGGCGACGTGTGGGTCACCGCACTTCTCCGCAGCGGCGCCTTCGACGACCATGCTGTCGGCCAGGTGACCTGGGTGCTCATCGCTGCGAGCCCCGGCATCATTTCCGGGACGACCAGCCGAATCACCGTGGCTGCCTTCAACGCCATGCGCGATACCTCGACGCCTGCCCGCATTGCCGTCGTACGCGTCGTCGTCTCCGCGCTGCTCGGAATCGGGGCGATGGCGATGTTCGAGCCCGTTGCCGCTTTCGGCGCGTCAAGCGCACCCCTCGCACACCTAAAAATCCCCGGCGTCGCGGCCCTCGCCGCAGCGGCCTCGGTGGCTTCAATCGGCGAAGCCTTTGTCTTGCGCCGCAAGCTCGCAAAGGTTGTGCCTGACTCTGGCGTGCCCGGCAACGTGCTGGGTCGGCAATTGCTCGTCTCCATTCTGTCGGCCATCGTGGCGCGCTGGGTCTGGGCGTGGGCAGATCAAGGTCCGCTGCTCGGCGCCGTAGTTGCCCTTCTCAGCTTCGTCACCGTGTGGGTCGGAATGATCCATTGGACCGGCAGCGACGCGGATCGATCCGTCGTTCGCCGTCTGACGTCGCGTTTTCGCCGCTGACGCCGGAGTTACAGCGGTGCGCAAGTGTGTTGAGCCTAGGAGCGCCAGCGAGCACCGAAGGGAGCGGGCTCAGATGCCCGTGACCGAGGAGCACAGCCAGCGACAACGGATCAACGCGCTTGCCCGCCGCTGTATGGCGGCGGCCCTCCCAGGAGCTCATCATGGCGTATTGGACAGGAAAGCGCGTACTCATCACCGGTGGCAGCAAGGGCATTGGCCGGTCGTTGGCCCAACACCTCGCGTGCGAAGGCGCCCAGGTGGTCGTGGCCGCGCGCGGGCAGGCCGACCTCGACAGCACCGTCGCCAGCCTGACAGTCGTCGGCAAGGCGGTCCATGGATCGGTGTCCTTCGATGTGCGCGATGAAGAAGCCGCAAGTCGCGGCGTCAGCGCCGCCATCGAAAAACTCGGCGGTTTGGACGCGCTGATCTGCAACTCCGGCGTCGCCCATCCCGGCTACGCGCATACGCTGACCGCCGACGTGTTCCGGCAACAATTCGAGCTCAACACACTCGGCCACATCAACGTCGTCCTCGCTGCACTTCCGCATTTCCGCGCCCAGCGAAGCGGCCATGTCTGCCTCGTCTCCTCCATGCTCGGCTTCATGGGAATGTACGGCTACAGCGCCTATTGCACGAGCAAGTTCGCCATCGCCGGCTTCGCCCAAGCGCTCCGCCAAGAACTCGATATCGTCGGTGTCTCCGTCCATCTCGCCTACCCACCGACCACCACAACGCCCGGCCTCGACGAAGAAAACCGCATCAAACCCAAAGACGTTTGGCAGCTCGAAAGCGACAACAGTTTCAGCAAGACCTACCCGCCCGAAACCGTCGCAGTTGCGCTGGCAAAAGGCATGGAAAAAGGGCGCTTCGAAATCCTGGTCGGGGCTGACAGCGCCTTCATCCACGGCATGAATCGGCTTCTGCCAGGAACCACCCGGTGGCTCGCCGATCGGGAACTCGCCGCGGCCCGAATCAAGGTAGGTGACAAGCTTTGACGGCGAAAAAGTGTGCAACGCGGCGCAGCAGGGCGACGTAGCGAGCCTCCGGAGATTGGGTGTTGTCCGCACTGATCGAAATCACCGACGTCGAACGCGTCTATAAGAGCGGCGACGAGGTTGTTCGCGCGCTCAACGGCGTGAGCCTCACGATCGAAGCCGGTGAACATGTGGCGATCATGGGTACGTCGGGCAGCGGAAAGTCGACGTTGATGAACGTGCTTGGGGCTTTGGATCGCCCGACCTCCGGCACCTACCGGCTCGACGGGGACCTCGTGTCCGCAATGTCCGACCACGCCCTCTCAGCGGTTCGGAATCGCAAAATCGGATTTGTATTTCAGAGTTTCCATCTGCTCCCGCGATTGACGGCCCTGGAGAACGTGGAAGTGCCTCTCACCTACGCCCGGGTCGGCACCCGCGAGCGCCACGAACGCGCCGCTGAGGCCTTACGCGAAGTCGGCCTCGCCGACCGCATGACGCACCTGCCGACCCAACTGTCGGGCGGTCAGCAGCAACGCGTGGCCATCGCGCGTGCCCTCGTGACCAAGCCCCGATTGCTTCTCGCGGACGAGCCGACCGGCGCGCTGGACACCGATACCACCGTTCAGATTCTCGATTTGCTCGACGGGCTTCACGATCAGGGCCTCACACTCATCGTCGTCACCCACGAACCCGACGTCGGAGCGCGTGCGGACCGGGTCCTACGCATTCGAGACGGGTGTGTCGTGTACGACGGACGCCCGGGCGGAGAACATCCATGATCGTCAACCTCCTTGCTTCCGCGGCAATGGCAGCGCCCGTCCAGTTGACGGCCTCGGACGCCGTGCAGCGGGCGCTGCTCGAAAATCCAGACGTCGATTCGGCCGACCTGTCAGCGGCGATCGCACACATCGACGCCCGGCGCGCCCGACTCGATCGGTTCACCGCCTCCATCGATGCCACGAGCGGCGCCAGTCTCGCGTGGGCCGACCCGCCTGATTTGAGCGCGTCCACGACCGATCTCTTGTCCTGGGACGCCCGCGCAACGGCCTCCGTGCCGCTATTTGCGGGAGGTGCTATCGATGCCAGCATCGACGCAGCCGACGCCGGCGCAAAGTCCGCGGACCTCGACGTGGCCGATACACAACGGCGGCTGGTCCGCGCGGTCCTGTTTGCCTACTGGACGGCAGTCGGCGTGGACACCCGCATCGCGGCGGCCGTGGAGTCGTTGGACGCGACCCGAAAGTCGCACGCCATCGTAGAGGGAAGGGTAGGTGCAGGGCTCGCAGCAGGCATCGATCTCAACCGTTCCCAGGTGGGCCTGCTCGGCGAAGAAGCGGCCGTGCTCGGCCTGTCCCGCGAGGCCTTCGGGGCGCGCCAGGACCTTCTTGCCTTACTGCACGCGCCCCCGTCCACCGAACTGCTGCTCGCGGACACGATTGCGCCGTCCTCGTTTCGGCTTGACGCCGACGCCCTCGTGCAAGCGGCCCTTCAAGCCCGACCCGATCTAGGCGCCTTGAACGCAGCAATCGACGGTGCCGCCGCCCGGCGAAAGGTCGCTGCGGCAGGTTTCTACCCGTCGGTCACGGCAGATGCCGCGGCTGGCGTAGGAGCAAGCTCGAGCGGTGGAACCGTGGATGCCGGCTTTGGCCCCGTCGACCAGGGCACTGTCACGGCCGACGAACTGCGGCCAACGCCCGACGCCTCGATCGGCCTCAGCTTGCATTGGAATCCCTTTGACCTGTGGCAGACGGCAGACCAGGTCCGACAAGGAAGATACGCCGAGGACCGCGCCCAGCTGGGCCTGAAATCCGCAGAAAGGCAGGTTGAATCCGAAGTGCGCAGCGCCGTGAATCGGCTGGAAACGCTGAGGTCGGAGGAGGTCCTGGTGCAGCGCCAAGTGGACCTCGCCCGCCGGAACAACCAGATCGTGCAGGACTTGTACAGCCTGGGCAGCGCTACCCTGCTCGATCTGCTCGATGCACAGGCCTCTTTCCGCGACGCAGTGACCCGTAGTGTCAACCATCGCCTCGACCTCGTGCTGGCGGAGGTCGAACTTGCCGACGCCGTGAGCGCACCCCTACCCGGAGCGGCCCCGTGATCTTTCTGCTGTACGCATGCTCCCTGTTCTCCGGCGGTGGCGATGGCGACCTCGACGACGCGCTGGTGCGGCAGGTCGAACGCGGCGAACTGTTGGAGGAGGTCACGGAGTCCGGCCGAATTGCCGCCCAAGTGGAGGTGGACCTGAAATCCAAGGTGTCCGGTGAGGTCATCGAGGTAGCCGTAGATGAAGGGCAAAATGTCACGAAGGGCCAAGTACTCCTTCGAATTGATCGCCAGGAATACCAACGCGACCTCGACTTGACCCGTGTCCAAAAGCGCCAAGCGGAGTTGTCGCTCGCAACGGCCGACGTGGAGCGCCGCCGCAAAGAAGCCGCGCACGCTTCAGGCGGCATCTCTTCGCTGGAACTCGACCTCGCCATTCGCGAGTGGGAACAAGCGAAACTCTCCGTCGAGCGTGCTGAGATCGAGGTCGGCATGGCGTCGGATCGTTTGGCGTGGACCGAGGTCACCTCCCCGATCGACGGCACCATTATTCGGCGCGAAATCGACCCCGGCGAGGTCGTGACCGCCGGGATGTCAGCGATGGTCAACGGGGTCGCACAACTCACCGTAGCCCAACTCGACAAATTGGAGATGGAGCTCGACCTCAACCAGGTGGACGTCGCGAAGGTCACGCCAGGGCTGCTGGCCACGGTGGAACTGGATGCTTGGCCCGGCGTGGACGTGCCCGGTGTCGTCGCAACGATCGCCGCCTCCGGACATCGCGACGAAGAACGAGGCGTGGACGTTTTCACAGTGCGCGTGGAAATCGATCCCAAGGCGGCAGACGTCGTGATCAAACCCGGCATGACGGCAACCGTCAAGATTCGCGTGAGTGCGACCCCAGATGTACTCAAAGTCCCCGTCGAAACGGTCTTCGAGGACGACGGGAAAATGTACATTTATGTCATACGGGGCGACGGCTCGGACCGCACGAAAGAACGCGTTGAAGTCACGGTCGGACGCCGCAGCCAAACCGAACTCGAGATCAAGACGGGCCTGTCGGACGGGGATTCTTATTACGCGCAGGCGGACATTAAAGACATGTCGCTCGAGTTCGACTGATGATTTGGGAGACCGTCCGGCTCGCGCTGCGGACCCTACGTGGCAACCCGTTCCGTACGGCGCTCACGGTGCTGTCCGTCACGATCGGCGCGTTCTCGATCGTCGTAATGATGTCGTTGGCGTCGTCAGGTCAGCGTACCTTGGCGCGCGCCATCGAAGAGGTTGGGGGCGCCCGCATGATGATGTGGATCCCCAACGATGTCGACGACCCGACACAACGGGCGATCTACGACCGGGGCTTCACATCGGAGGACCTCGACCGCATCCGCACCGTGCCGCACCTGCTCCAGGCCGCCGCACTCGGCGTTTATGGACGCGACATCGTGGAAGCCCGGGCCGACCATACGGCCAAAGCCGACGTCGCCGGCGCTCAGGACGGAATCCTCGAGTTGTTGTCGTGGAAACCGGTTTCGGGCCGCCTTCTCACTGTGCAGGACGGGACGGAACAGCGGCGAGTCACCGTGCTCACCCACCGACTCGCGCAAGATTTATTCGAGTCTGAAGAAGCAATCGGCCAAACAGTTTCGGTACTTGACAAGCCGTATCTGGTCGTCGGTGTGCTTGAAAATAGAGATGGGATGGGGCTGCATTTTGGATTCGATTGGGCACGCACCGCCTTCATCCCCCTTCGGACGGCCGAGGTGCGCGAAGGCCGAGACGAACGCGAACGTTACGTCATAGGAAGGAGCGACGACACCGATCATAACAAGCAGATCGCAGACGTCGCCAATGCGATGCTGCTCGCAGGCCACCGAGGCGTCGAAGACTTTCAGGTCCTCGACTTCTCCAAAATCCTCGGGCAGTTTTATCAGTTTTTCCTGGTGCTCAACGTTTTAGTGGCAGTGATCGCCGGAATCAGTTTGCTGGCCGGTGGCGTCGGCGTCATGAATATCATGCTGGTGTCCGTGACCGAACGCGTCCGTGAAATCGGAATTCGAAAGGCCGTTGGGGCCAGCCGACGCGACATTCTTGGGCAATTCGTGCTCGAAGCTACCGTCGTCAGCCTGCTCGGCGGCGGCGTGGGTGTCGCAGCTGGCCTCGTTACCACCGCAATCGCTCATGTGGCCATAACGTCGGTCCAGGAGGGATGGGTGGCCACGTTTTCCGTGCCCGGCGTCGTGCTTTCACTCACCGTCACCGCGGCCATCGGCCTTGGATTTGGCTCCATTCCCGCCTGGCGCGCGGCGAGGCTCGACATCGTCGAGTGTCTGAGGAGATAGTTTGGAAGCCCTCCGTGCCGCATTCGCGATGTTTCGCGCGCAGAAGTTGCGCTTCATGCTCACCGTGTCCGGTGTGGTGGTCGGTGTTGCGTCCCTCGTCCTGCTTGCCAGCCTGCTCGAAGTTGGCGAAGCGCAGTTGGTAGCGGCGTCGACGTCAGCGATAGGCGCCGATGTCGTCAGCGTCAGCAACGACTGGGAGCGCCGTCAGGAACATCCTGGCCAACGACGGCTCGACCGATCTGACATGAAGACGCTGGGCGACAGTTTGTTGCTGGACGACATCACATTCACCGCCAACTACGGGATGCGCGACGCGAAGGTGCAACGGGGTACCGACGACGATTCGATGTTCATTATCGGCGTCACGGAGACGACGTTGGACGTGTACAACCTACGGGTTGCCGACGGTCGCCCATTCCACAGCAGCGAATACACAGGCACCGATCGCGTCGCCTTGGTGGGGGCGCATGCGTTTCGAGAACACGACGGCCTAGCGGTGGGCGACACGTTGAAGGTCGAAGGCGTGCCCTTCCGCGTCGTCGGCAAACTCGTAGAGAAGCCGGACATGGGCCCGGGCGGCCATTGGGGCTGGAATAATCGCATCATCATTCCCGCGAGGACCTTCAACCTCGAGTTCAACAATGACCGGCGCCCGAGCACCATCGACGGCCGCGTTGCCCCTCCTGGAATCGGCACCTTGGCATCGCGCCTCGATTCGGCTCGAATGAGCATGGGGTTCTTGTTGATGCAACGGCGGGAATTCCAGGTATTCAAATTCGAAGGGGGTGAAGGAGGTCGCAAAACCGAAGTCATCATCGTTCAGGTCATCGAAGCGCTCATCCTGTTGACCACCGTGTTCTCGATGATCGTCGGCGGCATCAATATCATGAACATCATGTTGGTCACGGTGACGGAACGAACCTCGGAGATCGGCGTGCGCCGCGCGCTTGGAGCCACCCAGGGGGACATCCGACGTCAATTTCTTGCGGAAAGCATCGCCGTCACCGGCATCGGCGCCGCCATGGGAACGCTGTTGGCCGTGGGCGGCGTGTGGCTCGCAAGCCACGCCCTCACCGTGTTTCTCACGCCTTGGCCCTTCCATCTTGCCCGTTGGTCGCTCGTCGCCGGCATCGTGCTCTCGGTCGGAATCGGCCTCATCTTTGGGCTTCTACCTGCCGCCAGAGCCGCGCGGCTCGACCCCGTGGAAGCGCTGCGTTCGGAATGACCGCGGTTAGACGTCGGCGCTGTTCCTGACCTGGAGTCAAGCTTGAAGTCCGACATCGAGATCGCCCGCGCCGCGAGCGCGCTGCCCATTTCCGCGGTCGGAGAGAAGCTCCGAATCCCAGCGGACGCACTTGTCCCTTACGGGCGGGACAAAGCGAAGCTGTCGCTCGACTACATTGAGGGCCTTGGGAATCAACCTCAGGGCAAGCTGATCCTGGTCACTGCGATGACGCCGACGCCCGCGGGCGAAGGAAAAACGACCACAACGGTTGGCTTGGGCGACGCCCTCAACCGAATCGGCAAACGCGCGGTAATCTGCCTTCGAGAGCCGTCGCTCGGGCCTTGTTTCGGCATGAAGGGAGGCGCGGCAGGCGGGGGCTACGCTCAAGTCGTTCCGATGGAGGACATCAACCTTCATTTCACCGGCGATTTTCACGCAATCGGCGCGGCCCACAACCTGCTTGCCGCCATGCTGGACAACCACATTTATTGGGGGAATGAACTCGGCATCGACGTGCGGCGAGTGGCCTACCGGCGTGTCGTGGACATGAACGACCGAGCGCTGCGACAGATCGTCGCCTCACTCGGCGGGACCAGCAATGGTTTCCCCCGCGAAACCGGGTTCGACATTACTGTAGCGAGCGAGGTCATGGCCATTTTCTGTTTGGCCACGAACCGGGCGGACCTGGAGCGAAGGCTCGGAAATATCGTCGTCGGGGTCGGGAAAGGAAGGCGCCAGATCACCGCCCGCGACCTGGGCGCTTCGGGTGCGATGACGGTCCTGCTTAAAGACGCCCTCATGCCCAATCTGGTTCAAACGTTGGAAAACAATCCCGCTTTTGTGCACGGTGGACCGTTTGCCAATATCGCACATGGCTGTAATACCGTGCTCGCCACCCAAACTGCGCTCCGCCTTGGCGAATACGTCGTCACGGAAGCGGGATTCGGCGCGGACCTCGGTGCGGAGAAGTTCTTCGACATCAAGTGCCGCAAGGCGGGCCTGCGCCCAGCGGCGGCCGTCATCGTAGCCACCATCCGTGCGCTAAAAATGCATGGCGGCGTGGCTCGGGACGCGCTCTCAACTGAAAACGTGAACGCTGTTCGCGCAGGCCTCGTCAACCTTGAGCGTCATATCCACAATGTCCGCCGGTTCGGCGTGCCCGTCGTTGTGGCAATCAACCGTTTTACCAGCGACACGGACGCTGAACTCGCCGCGGTGACAGAGTTTTGTGCTGGTTTAGAGGTCAAAGCCATCGGCTGCACCCATTGGGCCGACGGAAGCCTAGGCACCGTCGCCTTGGCACACGAGGTCGTTGCATTGGCTGAGTCCGGCGTGGCGGACTTCCGAACGCTGTACGACGACGCAATGCCGCTGTGGGAAAAAATAAACACAATTGCTCGTACCATTTATTGTGCGTCTCAAGTCACGGCCGAAAAGAGTGTCATGGAACAAATCGCGCACCTTCAGCTCACCTATGGAACCTTGCCCATCTGCATGGCGAAAACCCAGTATTCGTTCTCGACCGATGCCAGTGCCGTAGGTGCGCCGATCGGTCATGTCATCCCCATTCGGGAAGTGAGGTTGTCTGCAGGCGCAGAGTTCCTCGTGGTCGTATGCGGCGAGATCATGACCATGCCCGGGCTTCCGAAGGTGCCCGCAGCGACGACCATTCGACTCGATGAGAAGGGCGAGGTGACCGGGCTCTTTTAACAGCCCTCCAAAGTCGCTTCAACAGGCTGGAGATGTGAACGGCAGTCGGGCCTGGCCTCCCTTCGCCATTGCGATGAGAGGACGCGGTAGGGACGCCCGGGCACGGGGCGCCGGGGACGTCGACGCTGCGCGAGCCGTCGTGTAATGGTGTAGACTTCCGACAGCGATGGAGGTGTGATGATCCTGTTGCTGCTATTGACGGCCTGCGTGGACCCCCCGACGAAGGAGCGCAAACCTGCATCGGAGACGCCGCAGCCGACCGCAGACCCGGTGGATGCGTGCGCGGGCGGTGACGAGGACGCGGACGGGCTGGTGGATTGCGCCGATCCCGACTGCGACGGGCCGGCCTGCCCGGAGGACTGCATCGACGCAAGGGACAACGACGGCAGCGGCCTTGCGGACTGTGCCGATCCCGCCTGCTGGTGTGCAGATGCCTGCCCGTGCGACGTAGACGGCGATGGATATCCGTCGGCGCATATGGGTGGAATGGATTGCGACGACAACAATGTGGATGTGAATCTCGGCGCGATCGAACAATGCAATGGCCTCGATGACGATTGCGATGCTTTGGAGGACGACGACGACCCGGACGTCGTCATCCCCGACGGCGTGACCATGTGGAAGGACGCGGACCTCGATGGCTTCGGCGACGTCGCGCAATCCTCCGTGCGGTGTGGCCCGGGTACTGGCTGGGTCCTGGATGACGACGATTGCGATGATTCGAATGGAACCGTGCATCCGAATACGACTGAATTGTGTGGGGATGGACTCGACAACGATTGCGACGACCTGTTTGGCGACGACGACCCCGACGTCGACACGTCGGGCACCCCAAGCTGGCCCGACGAAGACGAAGACGGCTATGGCGACGAAGACGCAGTGCCGCATTACTGCGATCAGCCCGCCGGGTGGGTGGTCAACGGCGACGACTGCAATGACGAGCGGGCGGACGTCAACCCGGACACGCTGTGGTACCCGGACGTTGACGCAGACGGATTCGGAGATCCAACCGGGATCACCGTCACTTCGTGCAAGAAACCCGATGACGACCACGTGCGAATTGGGTGGGGGGATGATTGCGATGATGTAGATGCCAATATCAACCCCGACATGGTGGACGATTGTGATTTTGTGGACTCGAATTGCGACGGGTCGGTGGACGATGCGTCATCGGCGCCGAGTTGGGTCTTCGACAGCGATGGCGATGGATTTGGCGTCGACCCATGGCCGGGCGCGCCATCGTGCCTGAGCCCAGCGTTGGGCTGGGTAGACGTCGCGCCCGGCCTGGATTGCGATGACGCAGAGCCGAGCCTGGGCGCACCGGGCGATTGGTTTGCCGACCTCGACGGTGACGGGGTGGGCGCGGATTTCGTGGCCCTTGCCTGCGAAGCGCCTGCCGACGCAACCGCGGTCGAGGGCGACTGCGATGATGCGGATCCGAGCATTCCCGGCCCGGTGGAGACCTGCGGGACCGGCGACGAGGACTGCGACGGCGCGGTGGGCTTCGACGACCATGTGAACCTGTCCACAACCAATGGACGGGTGGCTCGACCTGGACGGTGACGGATTCGGGGATGCGGCGACCTACGTTCCCTGGTGCCAGGACCTTCCATTGGATGTTGCCACAAACGACGACGACTGCGACGATTGGGACCCCCATTCGAGGGCAGGTCTCGCCTATCGTTTCGACGGCGACGGCGACGGTTTTGGGGCGGGAGAACCGCTGATCCCCGACACGGTCTGCGTCGCGCCTGGACCTGGCTATGTGGACGACGATTTCGGCGTGGACTGCGACGATGCCGACGGCAAGAGCTTCCCGGGCGGCATCGAGCGCCATGCAAATGGCGTCGATGACGATTGCGATGCGCTGGAGGACGAGGCCACCACCATGCTGTTGTCCGATGTGGCGAGCGAAACGTGGCGTTGGCCGCAGAACGTCAGCTTTGGGAGCGCGATTGGCGTCGGTGGCGACCTGGACGGCGATGGACGGCCCGAGATCCTCGTAGGAGCGCCCTACAACAATGGCAACGATGGGGCGCTGCTTTGGGCGGGCCCCTCCGGTGAATTGCGGGTGTGGATCGAGGGTTCGTTGAATAATGTGGGGCTCGCGCGGCCGGTTCTCCAGGATATGGACGCGGACGGCGCAACGGACGTCGTGGTCGGAACAGAGGATGAAGACTACGCGGGCACCACCGACGTGGGCACGGCGCGCACGTTTTTTGGACCGGTATTGGACGAGTTTGCCACTCGGAGCCTTGAGGCGTCGGGGGCCGTGGTCGCGGGCCTGGACACGTCCGGAAGCCTGGGCCACAGCGTTGCCGCCGGGGACATCGACGGCGACGGCATCGCCGACTTGCTGATCGGCAGCTATGTGAGCGACGGCGGCGTCTACCTGTTCCGAGGACCCCAGGCGCCGGTGTCCCTGGCGCCGCTGGCGGATACCGCGGTTACGGGCGCCTCCTACCTGGGCGCCGACGTAGAGGCATTCGGCGACATCGATGGCGACGGTGTGGCCGAGTGGGGTGCGGGCGCCCACGTTGAGGCCCCAGGCGGCGCCGTCTACCTGTTTTCGGGCTTGCCATTGGGTGAACTCCTCGCCGAGGATGCGCCGATCGTCCTGCGCGCCGAGACGGCGTCCGATAATTTCGGCCTTTCCGTTGCCCCAATAGGCGATGTTACAGGTGATGGCCTGGCCGACGTCGGCGTCGCAGCCCCGTATCAAGGCGCGGACAACCGCGGTCGCATCTACGTGTTTTCGGCACCGCTCTCCGGCGAAATCGCTGCCGTGGATGCAAAAGCTCGGATTTATTCGCTGATCAACTACAGCTATTGCGGCTTGACGGGCCTGGGCGCACCTGGAGACCTCGACGGCGACGGCACCGCGGACCTGGCCGTGCCGTGCAGTTCAAGAAAGCTATACGTGCTCTTCGGTGCCTTCGATGGCGCCTTCGACGTGGCATCAGCGCCGAGCGCATTCGAGACCAGCCTCGACGCCTATCCGGTGGTACAGTCCGCCCCCGTGGACGTCGACGTCGACGGCTTCAACGATTTGGTGGTGGGGGACGAGGATGGCGACGACGTCTACCTGCTCTACGGCCCCTTCTGAGGCGCGACTGGCCACCTTCAACATCTACTGGCTTGGCGAATCGGACAAGAGCCGGCGTTCGGCAGGTGAACTCGATCGACTGACGCGGTTCATCGCCGGGAAGTATGATAGCGTCTCTTGCTCGTTCGGATTACCGCGAGGGACGAAAGCGTTTGGATGAAATGGACGGTACGGGCCTCGCCGACCTCGGCCAGCCGAAGTCCGTGGTACATTCCAAGGATGCAGGACGGGAAGCGCGGGTCGCCTACAGTGTCCTCGTACGCCGTGACGGAAGCGACATTCCCGTTCGGCGCGACCTCGAGTTCGAGCGTGATGTCTCCGTGCAGGCCGGGCTTGTATTGCCAAGCAAGACCTGCGCACGCCTGGAACTTGGACCTCGATGCGTTGAGGACACGGAGATCGATCCCTTGCGCATGGCTTCGGGTCATGGCAACGAGTCCGGCCGCGGCCGCAATCCGGCCGTCGCGGGGCGTCGGCGCCTCGGCAGGCTCCTGACAGCCGTCCAGGGCCTTTCGCCCTGGCGGGCTATCGCCCGGGCGGCCCCGGCCCATTCGGGGCTCGTTGGCACGGGGCTCGGCCCCTCGGCTGTCCCATGGACCTGATGTTCCAGTCCTTCGCCGGCTCACAGACGGCTAACGAGGCCTTCGGCATTTCGGTCGCACTCATGGACGAAGCGTGGGCCACGATGAAGGAACGGGGCACTGGGAAGGGCAAGAATTGCATGTATTTCGAGACGGGTCAGGGCTCGGCGCTGTCGTCGGACGCGCACCACGGCGCCGACCAGCTCACCCTCGAAGCGCGCTGCTATGGATTTGCGCGTCGCTACAAACCCTTTCTTGTGAATACCGTCGTGGGGTTCATCGGTCCGGAATACCTCGAAGACGGCGCCCAGATCACGCGGGCTGCGCTCGAAGACCACTTCATGGGCAAGCTGCTCGGGCTGCCGACGGGCTGCGACGCCTGCTACACCTACCATTCACGGATGGGCCAAGACGAATTGGAAAACCTGAAGGTGCTGCTCGGCACCGCGGGTTGCAGCTACTTGATGTCATTGCCCGTCGGGGACGACATCATGCTCAACTATCAGTCGACCTCATTCCACGATGTCGCCACCGTTCGGGCCCTGGTGCGCAAGCGGCCCACGCCTGAATTTGATGCGTGGCTGAACGAAAAAGGAATCATGGACGGCGACCGGCCAGGAAAACGTTTCGGAGACCCGACCGTGATTGAGATCGGCGGGCACCGTTCGACGCCGGAGGGCATCGCGGCATCAGCAGCCCGGCACACCCCAGCGCGGCTCGGCGTGGGCCATGTGGGCTCACGATACCCGACGAACGTCTCGCTGCAATTTCAGACCGATTTGGCGGTGGCGCACGACGCGGTGAGCACGGAGCTGCCTGACGATTGGGCGACAACGCACGGCTACCTCCCGCTTCGCTCTCGGGTGAGGGACGGTCGCGAATTCCTGCTTCGCCCCGATCTCGGTCGTCGGCTCGACGCCGCGTCCGTGGCCCACCTTCGGGCCGAGCCCGGTGCGGCGTGGACGTACAGCCCATCCTTGCCGACGGACTGTCAGCGGTGGCGTGCATGGGCGCCGGGCCCGAGCTTCTTGCCCGGTACATCGCCGCCTGCGAGGCCCGTGGCTGGACCGTTGGAACGCCGGTGTGCGCAAAATTCGCCCGCGTGTGGCTGGAGGACGAAATTGGCCAGGAGGTCGGGGCACGCGTAGCGGTGATTCTACTCGGGGAGCGCCCGGGCCTCGGCACCGGCGACGGGCTCTCGGCGTACCCCGTGCACGACCCAAAAATCGGCAACACGGATCGCCAACGGAACATGGTGAGCAACATCCACGTACGCGGCGTGCCGCCGGCTTTGGCCGCGGAACGCCTCGCCCTGCTGACGGGCGCCATGCTCGACCAGCGGCTGTCCGGCGTGGCGTTGGACCTGACTTCGCTGGCCGATCGACTCGGGGACGCGGGACGCGTCGAACCCAAGCCCCGCTGTCGCGGCCGCGCCTTGTGGAGAGCGAGGGCATGCGGCGCAGATCGTAGGACGCGCCAACTACCAGTCGCCGGAACAGGGATCGCACACCACGCCGTCGAGCCCCCACGTGGCATCGGAATCACCCGCCAGGTCAAAGCCCGCCACGCCCTGGCCGACAGTCAACCACCAATCACCGACGAGTTCGGACCCCGCTGCCGACCCGTCACCCCCGTCCACGACGAAATGCAGGCATTCCCACGACAGCGGCCCGGGGCAGGCCTCACGGTCCACATAGGTCGACGTCCACTCAGCATTGTCCGTCGTCGTGGACACGCCTGTTCCTTTTGCGGGAATGTCGACGTCGCATACCACCAGCGGGGGGTCCAGCATGACCCCCCCGAGCGGCGTCTCCACGGCGTGCACGAGGATTCCGTCCTGTACCGTGCTCGACCAGGAAATGGTCCTCACCCATTCCGCCGCGCCCCCCGGCATTGCGACCGAATCGAAATCAACGGCGTAGACGGCGCGGCCCTCATCGTCGAATGTCGCGTTCCCGTTCGTCGCCACCAGGTTGTCCGCGACAGGGTCCTGCACGTAAGACCAGGTTCTTGTGCCGCCGAAGGGCAGGTAGACGTAGACCTGCTCGGGATTCACAAATGCAGTCACCTGGGGCGTGCAGGCCAGCCACCACCACATCGTCCACCTCACCGAGCCTGTAACGGCGACGCTGAGGCATTGCCCAGCACGCCGGCCCAGCCCCCCTCGATCTCAGAAGATCGCGTTGCCACCGTCCTGCCTACCTCAACGTCTCCGCGCTCAGTCGGGGCCGTCTATCACACGGCCTAAGCGTCAAGGGCTCGACCTCGAAAGGCGGAACCCCAGGTCGAAGTAGGAGTGGTCCGGGGAGCCGTTGCGGCGGCCGGAGACGGTCGCGTAGCGCGCGTCGTAGTACCAATCGCCGCCGCGAAGGACACGATGGAAGCCTGACTCTGCGCCGATCGGGTCCGTCGCGCCACGCGACGGGTAGTCGTCGAACCAATCCTGCGTCCACTCCCACACGTTGCCGCTCATGTCGTAGAGGCCGCAGGCGTTCGGGGCGAGGCCCGCCACCGTGTTCGTGCTGGTGTTGCTGTTCTCGTCGGTCCACGCCACGTCGGTCGAGGTGTTCGAGCCCGCGTACTGAGTGTCGGTCCCGCAGCGCGCCGCGCCCTCCCACTCGGCCTCCGTCAAGAGCCGGTAGCCAATGCAGTCGTAGGGGTTCATGCCGACGGCGCACTTGACGTCGGCGCCGAACCCGGTGCAGATGTAGCATGCCTGCAACCCCGCAGCGTCCGACACCGCGTTCGCGTAGGCCGCCGACTCGTACCAATTCACCCGCTCGACCGGGCAGTTGTCCGGGCCTAACCCGTCGCAGTCCGTGAAATACGACGGGTTGTACCCCATCACCGCCCGGAACTGGCCCTGCGTCACCTCGGTGACGCCAACGTAGTAGGCGTGGGTGCGCGTGACGCTGTGAACGCCGTACCCGTAGTCGGGCTGGCCCGGCGTGCTCCCCATGTCAAAGGTGCTGGCCGGGATCTTCACGAAGCCTGCGTCGATGCCTAAATCCGTATCCTTGTCGGTGTCCGAATCAGCATCGCTGTCCGCGTCTGTGTCGGCATCGCCGGGGTTCGACGGGTCGTCGGCCGTTCCCGTGCAGGCGGGCAACGTCAAGGTGGCGAGGCCGAGAGTCAAGGGGATCATGGGGGCTCCGGCGTGGTAAATGACGAACGCGGTGGCAATATCCCGGTGCGCCGGTTGGCGTGGGGCGCCAGCACAGGCCCGTGCCCGCTCGAGATAAGACCCCCGCATTGGAGGCCCAATGGCTCGCAAGCCCCTCTCCCGCATGACCCATCCCTACGTTCGCGACGACGGCGTGCTCCGCCGCGCCACCTGGGACGAAGCCCTCGACCGCGCAGCCGATGGCCTCCGCCGAACCATCACCCAACACGGTGGCCCCGCGGTCGGCATCTTCTCGTGCAGCAAAGCCACCAACGAAATGAACTACTTTGCCCAAAAGTTCATTCGCACCGCAATCGGTTCCAACAACATCGATTCCTGTAATCGAACTTGACACGCGCCTAGCGTCGTCGGTCTGGCGACAGTTTTTGGGGCAGGCGGAGGAACTTCCTCCTATCGTGACATCGAAGAGTCCGACGTCATCGTGTTGTGGGGAAGCAACGCCCGCGAGGCGCATCCCATCTTCTTCCACCACGTGCTCAAAGGCTTGCACAACGGCGCGAAACTCTTCGTCATCGACCCGAGACGCACCCCCACCGCGGATTGGGCAGACGCACACCTCCCGCTGCGCGTAGGAACCGACATCGAATTGGCCTTCGGCGTCGCCCGCGAAATCATTGCGGCGGGGCTCGTCAACACCGAGTTCGTCGAAAACGCCACCGAAGGATTCGAGGCGTTTCGCGAACACGTGTCACCTTGGACCCTTGAACGCACAGAAGCAGCCACCGGCGTTCCTGCGGCATTGATCCGGCGCCTGGCCCACGCCTACGGGGGCGCCAACAGGGCACAGATCTGTTGGACCTTGGGCATCACCGAACACCACAACGCGGTGGACAACGTGTTGTCCCTGATTCACCTCGGCTTGCTCACCGGGCACGTCGGTCGCACGGGCTCTGGACTCAACCCCCTGCGCGGTCAGAACAACGTGCAAGGGGGCGGCGATATGGGCGCACTGCCCCACAAACTCCCGGGTTTCCAGGACCTGGAAGACGACGAAGCGCGTGGCCGCTACGAAGCCCTGTGGGGCTGCACGATTCCGCCGAAAAACGGTTGGCACCTCACACAGATGTTCGAGGCCATGGGTCGGGGGGAACTCCGCACCGTGCTTGTCATCGGCGAGAATCCTGCCCAGTCCGAGGCTGACGCCCTCCATGCGCGCAAACTGCTCGCGGGCCTCGACACCCTCATCGTCATGGATTTGTTCATGACCATGACGGCGGAAATGGCCGACGTCGTGTTCCCCTCCGCCGCCGCGTGGGTGGAATGCGGTGGAACGGTCACGAACAGCGAACGCCGCGTGCAACGTTGTCGCAAGGCCTTGGACCCGCCAGGCGAGGCCAAAGACGACATTTGGATTCTGGCAGAGCTCAGCAAACGCCTCGGCCGCGACTGGGGCTACCCCACACCGGAAGAGTTGTGGGACGAACTCCGATTGTTGTCCCCGATGCACCACGGCATGAGCCTCGAACGAATCGAGGCCAACGATGGCCTCCAGTGGCCCTGCCCGACCGACGACCACCCAGGCACCCCTTTCCTACATGGACGCCTGTGGGAACGCCCCGTACCGGGTCGCCTCGCCCCTTTCACCCTCGTGGTTCCGGATCCACCCGTGGACACCCTGACCGCCGACTTCCCCATCCGACTCACCACCGGCCGACGGCTCGACGCCTACAACACGGGCGTACAAACTCAGCAGTACGCGAACCCGCTGCGGCGACGGGAGACGATCGACCTGTCCCCCATCGACTGTGACAGGCTCGGCGTCAGCGACGGCGACATCGTGGTCGTCACCAGCCGACGTGCGTCGGTCAATGTGATGGCCCGCGCCGACAAGGGCCTTGTTCCCGGGCTCGCGTTCATGACCTGGCACGACCCCACCGAGGTCGACACGAACCTGCTCACGATCGAAGCCACCGACCCAAAATCTGGCACGGCCGAGTTCAAAGCGACAGCCATTCGGGTCGAGCGCGCAACCAGTTTGTAAGCTGCGGGGCGCTGGACGCGGCCGGATGCTAGGGCGGCGCCAAATATGGACATTCACCTCCCCTCCGCAAAACCAACGCCCGACGAAGTCGAGGCGATCGTTTCCGTACTCGGCCCTGAACCCACGGACACGGGCCCTGCTGGGCTGTCGTCAGCGCAGGGTCAGCGTCATCTGCTACTCGAGGTTCTGCACGGGCTGCAGGCGCGAATCGGGTGGCTTTCCCCCGGCGGACTCGGCGAAGTCTGTCGTCGGCTCCATGTGCCTCCGGCCGACGCGTACGGCGTCGCCACGTTCTACTCACTGTTCTCCGTCAAGCCGCGCGCGAAAACCATCGTTCATGTCTGCGAAGACATCAGTTGCCAAGTGCGTGGTGCACCCGCGTTGATGGAGGCCTTGGCCACCCGCCTCGGACCCGCAGGCACGGAGCGTAACGGCGCCACCTGGATGCGGAGCCCCTGCCTCGGCTTGTGCGAGACGGCCCCAGCCGCGATGCTGACCGTGGCTGGCCGCGCGCCCGTCTGCGCCACCTGGGGTCGCGCCACGCTCGACCAACTCGTCGCCGCAACAGCGGGAATCGCGCCGCCACGAGGCCCACCGCCCGTCGCTCAGGATCCCGCCTCCTTGCGCCTGCTCCGCCGAGTGGCGGTCGATCCGACCCAGCTGCAGGCCTACCAACACGCTGGAGGCTACGCGGCCCTGTTCAAAGCCCTGGACCTGGGACCCGCGGCGGTCATCGCGGAGGTGAGCGCCTCTGGCCTGATGGGTCGAGGTGGCGCGGCCTTTCCCACGGGGCGCAAGTGGGCTGCCGTGGCAGGACAGGCCGCCCAACCGCATTGGTTGGTGTGCAACGCAGACGAATCCGAGCCGGGCACCTTCAAAGACCGCGTGCTCATCGAAGCCGACCCCTTTGCCCTCGTGGAGTCCATGACCATTGCCGCGTTCGCTACGGGCTGCGCGATTGGAATCGTGTACCTGCGCGGAGAATATCCGTTGGCGCACGAGCGGCTATCCAACGCCATCGCTCAGGCACGGGCCGCCGGATTGCTCGGGGAAAATATCCGTGGAACGGGCTTTTCTTTTGACTTGGATATCCGCAAGGGGGCCGGCGCCTATATTTGCGGAGAAGAAACGGCGCTTTTCAACTCGATCGAGGGCAAACGAGGCGAGCCGCGGAGTAAGCCGCCGTTTCCAGTCGAGGTGGGTTTGTTCGGGAAACCCACGCTCATCAATAACGTTGAAACGCTGTGCAACGTTCCGCTTATCTTATTGGAAGGCGCTGCCGCTTTTGCTGCGATTGGGACGAAAACGAGTACTGGGACGCGGCTGTTTTGTCTGTCGGGCCACGTTCGGGCACCCGGCCTGTACGAAGTGCCGTTCGGAACCACACTGCGCGCGCTTTTGGACCTCGCAGGCGGCGTCGCGGAGGGGCGGTCGCTGCGCGCCGTGTTGCTCGGCGGGGCCGCCGGGACCTTCGTCGGACCCGGCGATCTCGACGTGCCCCTCACCTTCGAAGACACCCGGCGCATCGGTGCGACGCTTGGCAGCGGCGTCGTCGTGGTGTTGGACGACCGCACCGCCCTTCTCCCGATTCTCCAACGGATCGCAGGATTTTTCCGAGACGAGTCTTGTGGCCAATGTGTGCCATGCCGGGTGGGCACAGTGCGACAGGAAGAACTACTCACCCGCGTGGCGTGCAAACGAACGCATGGGGGCGTCGCAGCGGAACAAGCGCTGTTTGCCGACCTCGACACTGTGATGCGCGACGCATCCATTTGTGGGCTCGGCCAGACCGCTTCGTCGGCCGTCGCCTCCGCCATGAAACGATTCCCCGATTTGTGGGAGGGCAACTGATGCGAACCTTGGCGCTTACCGTAAATGGCCAGCCCGTGGAGGTCCGGGAGGGCGCTACGCTGCTGGATGCGACGCGTAAGCTCGGAATCGACACGCCCACCTTGTGCTGGGGGCCAAACCTCACCCCCGTGAATGCGTGTCGCGTCTGCGTCGTGGAGCTCGAAGGTTCAAGGACCCTTGTGCCCGCCTGCGCGCGGAAAGCCGAAGCGGGAATGGTGGTGCAAACAGAATCGGAACGTGTGCACACCAGCCGTCGTCTGGTTCTTGAATTGCTCATGTCCTCCGTGGACACGTCCACCGCACCCACGTTGCAGGCGTATGCGGCTCGCTACGGCGCAGTCCCCGAGCGATTCGGCTGCGCCGGCGCACGGAGTCTGCCGGGCGAACGAGACGCGCGCACGCCCGGCCACCACCACATTTCTGACGGCGCCACGGCAGAGACGGTGCACCAGCCCACCAAAATCGACAATGATTTGTACGTGCGCGACTATAGCAAATGTATTACCTGCTACAAATGCGTTGAGGCCTGTGGGACAGACGCGCAAAATACATTCGCCATCGCCATCGCAGGCCGCGGAATGGACGCTCGCGTCAGCACGGAATTCGACGTCGCCCTGACCGAGTCCGCCTGTGTGTACTGCGGCAATTGTGTGAACGTCTGTCCGACCGGAGCGCTCATGTTCAAGAGCGAAGCGGACCTCCGCAACGCGGGCACGTGGGACGAAACAAAACAGACCACGACCCGCACGATTTGTCCCTACTGCGGTGTGGGCTGTACCCTTGAACTCACCGTGCAGGACAACAAGATCGTGCGCGTGATGTCACCCCCAGAAGCCAGTGTCACCGAGGGCAATCTGTGCATCAAGGGGCGTTTCGGCGTGACCTACGTCCATGGCGATTAAGGCCCGGCGGGGGTCAGATCAGGTATCGATCCGACGTGCCAGCCACCACCCCGGAATCGCCACAACCGCAGTCACAAGAAACCACGTCGCATAACTCGTGGATTCAACGGCAAACCCGGCAATCGGGCCCACGATATTGCGGGTGAGCCCTACGGCGCCCGTCATCAGCGCAAACCGCGTCGCCGTGTCTGCGCCAGCGGTCACGCGCATCAGGAACGCGACAAAAGGCGCCGTACCTAAACCGGACGTGAAACTCTCGAAGAACCCCGCGCCGAGCACGGCCCATCGTTCGGGTGACGTCGCCACCGCCGCATACACGAGGTTCGACGCAATTTGTAAACCTCCAAGTTGAAGAAGCGCCGTCCGAATTCCGACGCGAGATGCCCACTCCCCGCCCACAACAGCGCCCACCGCTGTGACGAAGGAGCCGGCACCCGCCGACAGTGCGCCAATTTCGGTCGGCGTGAGGCCTGCGTCCAACCAGAACGGTCGAACCATCGGTGTCATGGCGGTGTCCCCGATTTTGTACGTGACCGCAAACAACAGGGCCGCGTAGGTTTCGGGCCGACGAAGCCAGGATCCAATTGCAGACGGTGCTTTCGGGGGAGCCGCCACACTCCCCAAACCGAACCCGACGGCAATGGCGAGCAGGACAAGCGCCGCAGACGCGACCGCGAATGCTTGCTCCCAACCGACTTGGTCCCCAACCACGATCAACCCGCCGCCCGCCAGGACCAAAGCCCCTCGGTATCCGGCAACACGAATGCCAGCCGACCTCGCCCGCAGCGACTCGGGCACGGCCGCCACGATCCAGCCGTCTGCCGCGTCGTCCACCGTCCCACCCGCAAAGGCCAGGGCTACGACCGCTACGAAGGCCCAGGGCCCCACCAGAGGGATGACGAGGGACGTCGCCGCCGCCATCAACAACGCAGCGAAGGCCCACGCGCGGAAACTCCCAAAACGGTCCACCAACGGCGCCCATAGCGGTTTGAGCGTCCACGGCACCGTGAGCAGCGACAAGGACCCGACAGCAAGCAGACCGGCGCCGGAGACACGTTGCCATACGGGCACCAAATCTGTAGCCACGGCGTACGGCACACCTGAGGCGATTTCGAGCCCGAAAACGGCGATCAGCAGTCGGCGATTCACAGCCTTACAGGTACGATACGTAGAACAAACCGTAACACATTTCCATTTCCGAATCCTCGCCCCATTCTACGTCAATCACCGGGTCGTTGATCTGGTCGGGGTTGCCTTCCGAATTGTCCCACGTGCAAGAATACCCTAAGGTTCCGCCAGACGGCACCGTGATCGGGTCGCTGAACATGTAGGTCGGCTGGTTGCTGAAGTCGTAAGAATCCGCCTTGCTGATGCAGATGTTCTCACCGTCCTCATCCGTCCCCCACGCTTCGTACTTCTTCCCAAGAACGTGCATGTGCGGGAACACGCCGTACAACGTGATGTTGAGCGGATATCCATACATGATATCCAACACGTCGTATTCTATTTTCTCCTTATGCGTCGTCTTCCCTGCAGGAATCGTAAATCCTTCCGGCCCAAACGGAAAGAAAAATATCTCCTTGGTCACGGAGTCAGCGACGGTGAATCGGTAACCCGGCTGATCCGCGACACCATCGACGCTGCTATTCGGCTTGAAGTAGTGCATTTGCAGGACCGGCTTCCAGTCCGGTTGAACCTTCATGCCCATGCCGTCCGGAAACTCCACCGGATTGTTCCCAGGGGCCCAGGCATGCAACAACAACCACTCGCTGTCCGGGATGACCTCCGGACATTTCCACGACCGTGAGGCCGGGTCAGTGATCAACCCGTCTGACGTGCCATTGTTGTCCAAGAACAACACCGTATGGTGGGAAATCAACGGGTTGCTGATGATGGGCTCCAGACCCGTGATGTAGAGTTCCACATCTGCCGGATTGTCCATCTGGAAACAGCGATACTCATTGATTCCATCAAAATCTGGCACATAGGGCGCGTCGATGAACAACTCGGCGTCGATGCGGCTCAGGTGCGGCGCCTCGATCTTGAGGGCCGATGTGCCGACATCCCCCTCCGGCATTCCGCCGCCCAGCCAGGCCTGAAACACCTGGCGCTCTTCATCGTCGAGCACGAATCCGTCGTCCCCCTCATAGGGGGCGCAGTCCAGGTCGGCCGCGGGCGGCGGCATGGTGCCAGCGGCCAGCACCGCGTCCACGAGCGCCGAAATCGCCGTCACGTTCTCGTAGGTGCTCAGCGTGACCGTCCCGGTCCCCGTTCCGTCGTGGCACCTGGCGCAGTGCTCTACGACCAGCGGAGCCACGTCCGCCGACCATGTCGGCACGGGGCCGACATCGATTTCGGGATCGTCGGCGCAGGCGGAAAGAAACAGCGTCCCAAACCACATCATGCGCCCCATTTCAGGCGGCCGCTAACCGACTGTTTGGGGCCAGTGACGGCGCCGCACAAGGAGAAGGGCAAGACCGAGGCCCCACAGGCCAGATGTCGGCGCCGAACCCTGGTCGCAGTTGCAACTGCCCCCATCCGTCATTTCGTCCGGATCGGCATTGTCATCGGTTTCCGATCCCGAACCTGCACCTGTGCCACCCGTGCCATTGGTTTCGGTCGTTCCCCCGGTTCCGCCCGTTCCACCGGTACCCCCGCTTCCGCCAGCGCCCCCAGAACCGCCGCTGCCCGCGGTACCGCCCGTCCCGGTGGTCGCGGGAGGGTCAACGAGGCTGATGTTGACGATCTGGTCGCCAGCTGTCATCGGGTTTTCGTCTCCGTCCCAGCCCACCGGACCGCCATTCGACAAACCGATCACGACGTGGTCGAGATCCGCGGCGGGCACTTCTACGACGGGGTTGACGCCGTCCGCCATGGCATCGCCGACTCCACCACCTGTCGCCCAGGTCATTACGACGATCCCAGAGACATTCCCGGCCGCTGAACTGACCTCAAAGCGCACGTTCTTTGTAGGGTCCAGGCCGGTCAGCCCGTTGACCTGACCGAAAGCCTGGCCGAGAATCATCGGTACGAGCGGCGCCACTGGCGCCCAGGACGTAGGCAACACGGGCGCGTCGAGCACGGCGGAGGGCGGAACGTCCTTGTCGACCCACCCTTCGGCCTCGACCAAACCCCGGCTGTCCCAGTTGGGGCCCACGATCCATCGTTGCAACGCCAACGAGTTGAGGAAACCCGCGATGGGCACCCCGGCCGTGGCCTCGATGGCGTCCACGACGTCCGGTTCGTTGGGGTACCCCTCTTGTGCGGCGTTCAACCACAAGGCGACGCCGAGTTGCCCGTCGTCCGCGCCGTACCATCGGTCCAAGTGCATGACCCACAAGGCGCCGCCGTACTCGTAGTTGTAGGCATCTGGGTACGGCAAGAAGTACTGGTTTGCCAGCACCGTTGGTGCCCAGGGCACGTTCTGGAAGCCGCGAATGTCGTAATCCCATTCGCTGTCGGGCCAGCCCAGCGTCCATTGTTGGGCCGCCGTAGCGACTGACTCCCAAATTGGGAGAGTGAACTCCGAATAGTCGGTCGCGTACTGAGTCGTGTGTTGGAATTCATGTGAGATAAAGCCAGGAATCCACGGGACCGGCAAGCCCTGGTCCACGACCATGTAGGAGGATGCGCCATTGAATCCGTCGCCAGGTAGCGGGTCCACGTAGGGCCACTCGTCGGCCGTCACATAGGCATAGCCCCCACCGATGGGCGCCAAGTAGATGTCGAAGTCGTCTCCGTCGGCCAGGTCGGGAAGGATGGGCGCACGAAAGCCCATCTCATTGACCTGCACCTGCCAGGAGTCCTCCGCGGACTCCAACATCAACAAAGCGCTCGCCGCGTATTCGTCTCCCGTCCAATGAACGCGCAGTGGAAACAACGCGCTCTCGAGTTCGTCCGTCCACGCAGGACGGGGCTGAGCGGGCCTAAGCCCTGGTGCCAATCGACAAGGACCTGGCGAGACGGCGAAAGCGGACAATTGCACGAGAAGAAGCAGCATGGGTCACCCCGTAGTGCCGTAGCCGCGTCGGTCCGCCTCATCAAAGGTTATCGGCGGCGGGGAGGTACGGCGTGCTCGGCGTCGGGTTTTCCGAAGTCGTGCTGATCGCGCTTGTGGCCCTGCTTGTCGTGGGACCCGAGCAGCTGCCTACCCTCATGCGTGAGGCTGGTCGGTACTACGGGCAGGTGCGCCGGGCGGCCGATGACCTGCGACGCGCCTTCATGCTGGAAGCCGACAAACAAGATGCCCAGGGCCGCTACGCAAAGCTAAAAGAACGACGTGATCTCGCCCTCGAAGCGCGCCGCCGAGCCCAAGAGGCCGCAGGAGGCGTGTCGCAAGTTCCTGTTTTGGTGGGCGTGGACCCCACCCTTCCCGAGCCCACGGGGGAGGGCGATGCGCCGCCTCCCCCGCCAGGTCATGAGGATCCCCTCACCCCCGCGCCCAAAGCAGAGTCTGCTGGATGAGTCAGCCGAAAGTCGAGCCCGAACCCGACGAAGTCGAACGCAACCGGATGCCCCTGATGGCGCACCTCCGTGAGTTGCGCAACCGACTGTTGTGGTCGCTCGGTTCTCTCGTCGTGTTTACATTTTTCGCATTCTGGATGGTGGACCCAGCGATCGCCTGGTTGCGCGTGCCGTTTGATGCCGCACTACTGGAGACCGGCGTAAAAGGCGGGCTTTCGATCATGGGCTCCCCCATGGAAGGTGTGTACGTCTCGATGCGGGTCGGGTTCGCCATGGGTGCGGTTCTGGCAAGCCCAATCATCGCCTGGCATATCTGGCAATTTGTGGCGCCAGGCCTTTACAATTCTGAGCGCAGAATCGTTGCCCCTCTGGCACTGACCTCGTCGGCACTGTTCGTCGGCGGAGGATTGTTTTGTTATTACGGAATCCTCCCATTGGCGTTTCCATTTTTCCTCACGGTTGTGGACGCGGACGCGGTCGTCTCTATCGACGGCTACCTTGGGTCCGTGATCCGCATGATGGGCGCCTTCGGATTGACATTTCAGCTCCCCGTCGGGACGTGGTTTCTAGCGCGCATCGGGCTCATCGATCACATCGATATGTGGAAAGCGACGCGGTACGCGATTGTGGCCATTTTTGTACTGGCTGCAGTCATTACGCCCCCTGATCCGTTGACGCAGACGATGCTCGCAATCCCGTTATGCCTCTTGTACCTTTTTTCGATTGGAGTCGCGCGATTGGTAACCACGAAGAAACGCGAGCCCATCGTCGTTACAAATTAGCAGAAACCGCGTTTTACCAACAACTCCGCATTCAGAATTGTAGCGCCCGCCGCGCCCCTCCCCACGTTGTTCACCAACGCAAACCACTTCAGTCCCATGACCGGGCACAGCTCGACACGGCCAACCGTCACCGCCATGCCGTCCGCGGTTCCAGCGTCCCACCGCGCATTGGGCCGGTCCCTTCCCTCCACCACCACGAGCGGACAGGCCATCGCCGACGGAAGCTCCAATCCTGGACGAAAATCACGAAACGCCGCCACCGCATGAAGGGGCGTCAACGGCCGATTCGTGCGTAAAAATACCGCTACCAGATGTCCGTCCACGACCGGAACCCGGACACAGCGGGCACTCGTGGCAAATGCAGCGGGCGTGGTCGCCGTCCCGAGTATCTTCGCCGGCTCCAGCGCCAGCTTTTCCTCCTCGTCGCCCGCGTGCGGTACCGCGTTGCCCAAAATGTCGAAAGCACTGACACCCGGGTAGCCGGCCCCCGACACGGCCTGCCAAGACGCCACCATCACAGCCTCGATTCCGAACGAGCGCAACGGTGCCAAGGACATCACGACCGGCGTGGCCGTGCAGTTGGGATTGGCGACGATCCCGCCCCTTTTTCCCCGCAACACCTCAAGGTGATCCGCGTTGACCTCCGGAACCACCAGTGGGACCGTCGGATCCAGACGAAACGCAGACGCATTGGTCACGACCCACCGGCCCGCGTCGCGGAACACCGGCTCAACGAGCCGCGCCGTGTCGCAGTCGAGCGCAGACAGCACCAGCGGGCAATCTCCCACGGCGCCGGGATCGCAGGCCACGACGCGCATATCGCCCAGGCCCGCCCAAGGTCGCCCCGGCAACAACCAGCGGGCCGCCTCCCGATAGGACTTTCCCTCGGATCGCACGGAAGCTGCCAAAGCACCCACTTCGAACCACGGGTGCTGCGCCAGCCGCGCCACCAGATGCTGCCCCACCATCCCGGTCGCTCCCAATACCGCCACTTTGAACTTTGCCACCCGATCCCCTCCTTGCAGCCGTGGAGCCGACGCGTCCCACGCGCTACGCAGCCTGTCTACCCTTTGGACACCCGTATGGCAGACGTCTGGGCCCCTGGCACCGAAGCTCCCTCTCTCATGGCAACGCCAGCGCCCGTGGTCACACCGCTGTTGGGCGGCGGCGACCTGATCGGCCTGGCGTTCAAGGAGATGCAGGCAGACCCGTGGGCGTGGGGCAAAGCCGGCTTGGGGTTCGCGCTTCCGATTGTCGGCGTCGTTGTGGCGGCCCTGATCGCAATCATCGTACCCACCTTCGCAGGCCTTTTCAGCGGGGACGAGAACCTCGCACTCATCGGCAACATCGTCGGATTAGGCGCTTGCTTCCTACTGTTGCTCGCATTTTTACTGGTCGGTTCGCCGCTACTGGCAGCGAGTTTCTACCGCGCCGCAGATCGTCACCTGTCTCGCCTCGAACGAATCGGCTTCAACGCCAGTTGGTCCACCCTGACAACCGACCTCGGCCGGGTGTTTGGGACACAACTCCTGGTCTTCGCAATCACGATGGTAGGCATCATCGCCTGCTACCTGCCCGGTCTCATCGCCGGCATCGTGCTCAGCCTGGCCGTACCCCTGGTCGCAATCCGCGGCCTCGGACCGGTGGACGCGGTCAAACAGTCTTTTCAACACGCCAAGAACCACACCGCGTGGTTTGTCGTCTATTGGCTCATAGGCGTTATTGTGATGATGGTGATTTCGTATATTCCGTGCATCGGAATCGCCATCGCGCTCCCCTTTTATACGATTTATCACATTCTCGGAATTCGGGTTCTTGAGATAAAGGAGACCGCCTGATGCATGTCGAGCCCGTGACGCTGCACGAGGCGGCGTCTGAGCGGTACCTCCATTACGCATTGTCAGTCATCACGT
>CAMASI010000002.1 GCA_945861065.1 Klebsiella pneumoniae
GTACCAGGAAGTCCATGGCGACGGCGTACACATCGAGCTTCTCATGGTCGAACGGCATCGCTGCCTCGGGTCGGGAGGGGGATCGGGATCGGGATCGGGATCGGGTGCGGGCAGGCGTATCGCGGAGCGGCTTTCGATCATCGCGCCCGATCAGCGGTGCACACAGCCGGGCGTGGCAGAAATCCGGGGTGCGAGCGGATCGGGCAGCGGGGTCGCACCAACGCAGCCGGGCAGCGTAGGGAACCAGTCAAACAGCCAGTCGCGAAGCAGCGGGCCCTCGACGGGCGTATTGCTATGGGCAAAGGCCAGATCGAGGTGGTCTCCGCCGTTGAACAAGAAATCCGTCGTCACGACTTGATAGGTTTTCTTTTCATCAATGGGATTCCCCGCAACAACCGCGCTGCACAGACGGTCCCGCTCCCACTCGGCGACGGCGCCGTCCGCGTCCAAGTCGTCTCCAGCTTCCGAAGTCGGGTCAAAGCTCAAGGACAATCCGGACACTTGTAGCAGGCCGTGGCCACCCGACGTGCCGAGCCGAAGCAGCAGCAGAAGCTGCTTTCCGGTCATTTCGACCATTACCAGCCTGTTGTCGAACGGCATGATCTGTTGAAGGTCCTGGCGCCGGACCGTGCCCGCACGCAGGTCGTCGCGCAGCCCACCCGAATTCGTGAGCGCCACATCCGCACCTGGGAACGCTGCCAGCATCGCGTCGGCTACGAGGTCGCCGACGCCGCTCTCGCCTTCCCGAGAACGGCCAAGCGGACTGTCGGCACACCCGACCGCCGAACACAATGTTCCAGCTTCTTTTTCGTAGCGGCGTACCAGTTCCAAGGCTGCGGCAGACGGGGTGACCTCCCGACCACCTACGTCTCGTGGAGCTAGCGAGTATTCCCCAGCTTCGCAGCCCGGATCCACCTTGTCGTGAATGAGCTCCCAGTGGCGCAGTTGTGTCTTGTCGGCGTCGACACCTTCTTTGCCGATGACGAGATCCACGAGGCCGATCACCCGCCCTTTGTCACGGTTCTCGACGACAAACGTGTCGCCAACCCGCGTAGCGAGAAAGGTGTGCGCGTGGCCAGCGACGATGAGGTCAATGCTGCCTGGCGGCAATTCGGTGAGCAAACGACCAATTTCGCCGTCGGGCACGCAGTCGGGGGGTGCGGCGCTAAAACCCGTCGGATCACATTTTCCGCTGAGGTGGCCGACGACAATCACGGCCGCCACGCCCTTGTCGTGTAGCACAGGCAACACGTCCCGAACGGCCTCGACCACATCTCCGAAACGCAAATTAACGACATTGCTGCCCTTGGTCGTTTGCGGCGTGTGCTCAGTCGTCAGGCCGATGATTCCGAGTCTCACGCCTTTTCGCCGAAGAATGACCCAGGGTGTTATCCCTTCGGGCGCCCATCGCTCACCCGTCGCCGTGCTGACGTTGGCGGTGAGCCACTGGTGAGACGTTGCGACCGCCGCCGCCTCCAAAGCGGCGACCAGCCCGCCGTTGGGCACGTCGCCCGGGCCATAGTCGAACTCATGGTTTCCTACGGCGCCGGCGTCCACGCCCATCAGTTCGAAACTATCAACGGCTGCACGACCAAAGGACTTGTTGACCGCCCATGCACCCTGAAACAGGTCGCCGCCGTCGAGCACAACAAGATCGGGGTCGTCGGCCCGAAGGGCGTTGAGCGCGCCCACCAGCCAAGGAAGCCCGCCATGGGCGCGGCCTGGCTCGTCCTTGAGGGGCGTTTCATACAGAGCGCCATGAAAGTCGTTGATGGCGGCTATATGAAGGGTGACGGGCCGGTGCGCGCAGCCGACAAGCAACAGAGCAGGAAGCATGACGCCCGCTATCAGGCCAAGGGTTGGCTCGGGTGCGGGCCGGTGCTAGACGGCGCGTCCTCGGGGGTTCAATGCGCTGGCGCGGGATGCTTGACGCCCTCGTCGTCGCACTCAGCGTGGCGCTGATTGCCAGGTTGATTGTGGTTTTTGCGCTGCGGCTGCCGTACCAGTACGACCTCGAATGGATGGAAGGGGGCATGCTCGTTCATGCCTGGCGCGTCCAACAAGGGCTGCCGCTGTACCCGCCTCCGTCGCCGGATTGGGTGCCCTACGTGTACCCGCCTGGCTACGCCGTGCTGGTCGCAGCCCTCGGCAAAGTCTTTGGCTTGGCGCCGATGTTGGGACGCGCTGTGTCGTTGGTGGGCACCGTCCTGGCCGCCGTGGCCGCCGCGGGGGTGGTTCGGCAAGAACGAGGAAGTTGGCCCCTCGCGGTGGGCACTGCCGCGGCGTTCGCGGGCACGTACGAAGCGAGCGGCGCGTTCTACGATCTCGTTCGCCCCGACGGCCTCTTCATGGGACTCCTGGCGCTATCGATTTGGCTTGCGGCCACGCCGAGCCGTGCAGCGGCAGCCGGTTTCGCGTTGGCGGGCGCGTTCGCATTGAAGCACAATGCGGCGTTTTTCGGACCGGTGATGCTCGCGGCCATTGTGCTACGCGACGGATGGCGCAAAGGGGCAGTGTTTTCCCTCGCTTCCGCTGGCACGTCGCTTTGTTGGTTGGTGCCGTTGCAGGTCACCAGCGGCGGTCTGTTCCTTCAGTACTTGGTAACGGTACCGGCATCCCATCCCGTCGACGGGCCGCGGATCTTGCCGGGTACACCCGCGGAACTTGCCGCTGCGTTGCCCTTCGCCCTCATGCTTGTTTCCGCGGCACTGTTGCGGCGGCAACAACTGTCGGTTGCGGCATTGTCCATCGTCGCTGGGGCCGGTGCCGTGGCCGCGAGTTGGACCTTGGTGGACGCGGAAACATTTCGGTGGGCCGCCATCCTCGGTACGAGCGCCCTGGTCGCAGTGGGTGTCTCCGTCGCTACGGCAACAACGTCCGCGACACGTGCCGACCTGGCCTGGCGGCCGACGCTGTGGATTGGGCTCGGCGCGACAAGCGTCGTGGTCGCGGCGTGGATGCGCGGACACCATGGCGGCTTCCTGAACGTGCTCGTCCCCATGTTCTGGATGGTGACGGTGGGCGCCGGCCTTGTGGCTGCGCGCTTGCCTGCGGGGTGGCGCTGGGTGGGTTCGATGGTGTTTGTGGCGCAACTGGGGCTGCAACATGGGCGTGCTGCTTACGATCGCCTCGTTCCGACCGAAGCCGACGAGGCCGCGGGACGACGCATCGTCAACCGGCTGCGTGGGTGTCCGGGACCGGTTTGGTCGCCCTACGCGAGTTGGCTACCCGTTCTCGCAGACAAGCGTCCGGGGCCGCATCTGATCGCCGTTTGGGACATCGCCCACAAGGAGGGGCCATTCTTTGAGGCCATGGGTCAGTTCAAGGAGGCCGCCCTCTCTCATCGTTGGGCCTGCGTGCTTGACGGCGGGGTGAAGGGCGTTGGCTACGGTGTGAATGAGGCGTACACCCAAGAGCATCTGGACACGGCACCCGGCGCGATGGCTCCCAAGACGGGGTGGCGGATACAGGCGAAGTCGATCTGGGTCCCCAAAGACCGGACCGCAAATCCGGTCAAACGGGCCCCGTAGGGGAACCCCGTTCCGCGTCACCCCAGCCGACGACGCGCGTTTGTGTCCCCAACAGTCGGCGAACGGCGGCGTACGCACGGAACCACGTCAACAACGCGGAACGCGTCATGACGCCCGGTTTACGACCGCAGACGAGTTTGTCATCGATCCGACCGTCGTCGTCGAACCAAACAGCTCCGAACACGGGCACGTGGACCACGTCTCCACGCCGCGCGGACGCACCCAAGACCACGGCATCCAGCGGCGCGCCGTCTGCCGCAAATGTGTTCGGCACATGCCCGTACGCAAAGGGCAGGGGAATCGGCGTCCAAGCGCGGATTCGGCCCTCGTCAGAAAAGCGCAGGAGGCCGCCGCGAGGCACCTCGACTCTGACCGACACGGTTCGCATAAGCAGGCTGGCGACGTAACAGCCTGCCGCTGCGCGAGACGGGTGCTATGTTGTGTCGGGGGAACAGCCGTGCTGTGGTGGGTCTTTTCATGGCTAGCGTGTACGGCAGAGGACGAACCCTGTCCGGCCGGACCGAATTGCGCGCAGCCACCTACGCACGACACGGCACCACCCACCGTCCCTACCGAACCCGACGTGTCGGTTCCCGCCACGCTCACCGAAGCTGGCGAGGTCACCTGCCAGGACCCCGAGACCCGGGACGACTTGGTGTTTCAACGTCGGACCGCCACCTCGCCACCCAACTCGGCAGAATGGTTGCACGCCGGTGGAATCATCGCGGGTGACTTCGATGCCGACTCGACCCTCGACTTCATCTGCCCCGCGGAGGCCTACACCAACGTGTACCGAGGGGACGGCGATGGCGGTTTCGAAATCGTGTCGGAATTGCTCGATTCGTATGACACGTCGATGGGCGTTGGCGGTTCTACGGCCGACTACGATGGCGACGGCGACCTCGACGTGCTCCTGCTTCGGTACGACGAGCGCAACTTCCTTCTCCGCAACGATGGAGACTTCCAATTCACCGAGATAGGCCTCGACGCCGGGTTGTCTGACGAAGGGCGGTTCTCCATGGTTGGCGCCTGGTCGGACTGGGACCACGACGGCGACCTCGACCTCGTGATTGGAAACTACGGCTCACCAGACCATTCCGGCACCGTGGCGCCGTCGGATTTTGAGCCGTCAGAGCCGGATTGGTTTTACGTCAACAATGGCGACGGCACGTTTACCGACCGATCCGACCTCCTGCCTGAAGACGTTCATGACGGTTACACCTACGTCGTCACGTGGTTTGACGCCAACGCGGACGGCTGGGACGACCTGTATTTCATCAACGATTTCGGCCCGCTTGTGCCCAATACGCTGTTGTTCAACCGAAACGGCGAAATATTGGAGCAAGATGTCGGCAATTCAACGTTTTTGAATTTTGATGCCACCGGAATGGGACTCGGCATCGGCGACGTGGACTATGACGGCGTGCAGGACTTGCTGATCCCGCAATGGAAAATTGTGACATACCACAAACATTCTGCGGGGAAGTGGATCGACAACGCCCAAGCCGTTGGCATCACCCCCGATACCCTCAACGACCAGGAGATCGGTTGGGGCGCGGAATTCGCTGACCTGGACAATGACGCCGACCTAGACGCATTGGTCGTCTATGGCCATGTGGACACGACCAATCCCAATTGGATTCAACCGCATGACCAACCCGACGCATTGTTCATCAACGACGGCGGCGCTTTCACCGACGAAGCTGAGGCGTGGGACCTGGACGACCTCGGTGTGGGTCGGGGTTTTGTCATTATCGATTTCAACAAAGATGGGTTTCTCGATATCGCCAAGCGCGACCTCGACGGACCGAACGTCATCCACCTGTCCAACTGTGGGGATCGCGCTTGGCTGGAGGTGGCTGTGCGCCAACCCGGGATGAATGGCTTCGCAGTGGGGGCCAAGGTTGAGGTTTTGGCGGGCGGAATTCGCCAAACACAGTGGGTCCGAGCAGGTGGACATAGTTTCCAATCCGGCGGGCCGCCCGAGGTCCATTTTGGGTTGGATTTAGCGGAGGTCATCGATGAGTTGACGGTCACGTGGCCGGACGGACGGACGTCGTCGTTTACGGACGTGGTCCCGAGGCAGCGGGTCACCGTCGACCGAGTCCCGTAACCTCGCTATGTTTCGCTGGTTGATCGCCGCGATCGCGGCAGGATGTTCTTCAGGTTGGGTCGTCGTTTCGGTCGCAGGGCGCTGGTGGGACGCACCACCCGCTTGGTTCGTGGTGGCAGTCGTTTTCTTGCCCGTCTTGTGGTGTGCTGCCGCAGCGCCGTGGCTGCTTGCGTGGGCTGTCCACCCCCGAGGCGTGGGTGCTCCCGTCGGGCTGACCCTTCATCTGCTCGCTGCGGCGGCCAGTTTTTCAGGGCCGGCGCATTCAACACCCTCCGGTGATTCGGTCCGTGTGATGTGGTGGAATGTGCAACGCCTTTGGGGGGCGCCGAAGGCGTCCGCCTGTGTCTCCACCGAATTGGCGGCTGCCGACCCTCATATTTTCGTCCTGGGTGAGGTGACTGCGGCGGATGCCGCGGTCCTCGGCGACCCGCTCGGGGCGCACTGTGTTCATGCGCCGTACCGCGCAGCTGAACATTCCGGACTTGCGGTCTGCGTTCGGCGCGGAGTGACGGTCGTGCACTCAGGCGGTCAGCCCTACGTCGATTCGGACCCGTGGCAGTACCTCGCCGCGGAGTTGGCCTGGCGCGACACGGTATTCAACGTGCTCGCTGTCCATCTCACGCCGTACGCGTTTTCTCTGCGTCGGCCGACGGACGTCAACGCGGCGGCACAGCTGGGCGAGAGCGTTCAACGGTCGCAGTCCGATCAGGCCGCTGCCCTTGTGGCTCGTCTTCAAAAACTGAAGGATCCAACCCTGGTGGTTGGCGACTTCAACAGCACCCGCGACGCCGCGTTGCACGTCGCGCTTCGTAGGTTGTTGGTGGACACGTGGTCGGTCGCAGGTCGAGGTCGAGGTGCGACGGCGTTTCTATGGGGAAAAATCCCCTTGCGGGTCGATTTTCAGTATGCAACGGAAGACCTGCGTCCCGCGCACGTGGCGGTGCTTCGGGTGGATTGTTCCGACCATCGTCCGGTGGTCTTAGACATGGTCCCGCACGGGCCCACAGACCCGGCGTCTGCGCGACGTTAGCCCCACAGCGTCAGGGGTGGTTCATGTTGTGGACGTTGTACATGCTCGCTTGCGGGCCCGTGGACACCGCGCCCTTGCTCGACGACGGCGATGGCGACGGCGTGGGCGCGGATCTCGACTGCGACGACGCCAACCCGGACGTGCGCCCAGGCCTCCCCGAGTTGTGCAACGGCGTGGATGACGATTGCGACAGGAGCATTGACGAGGTCGCCGCCGACGGCCTCATGTGGCACAACGACGGCGACCGAGATGGGTTCGGCGATCCAGACGGCGCCGTGTTCGCTTGCGACCCGCCGCTCGGCTTTGTGGCGGACAGCTCGGACTGCGATGATTCCAACGGTGCCGCATTTCCCGGCGCTCCCGAAGACTGCGGACCTGATGACCTCGATTGTGACGGAGACGCCGTCGCCGACGCGGCCGATGGCACGTTGTGGTTTGTGGATGCTGATCAGGACGGATTCGGCGGTGACGGTGGTTTCACAGCTTGTGAAAAACCCATGGGCGGCGCTTCGGTCGGCGGAGACTGCAACGACGAAGACAATTCGATTTTTCCGGGCGCTGTCGAACAATGCAACGATGTTGACGACGATTGCGATGCCGCAACCGATGACGACGACGGTCCTTACGCATTGGACTGGTACTACGACATCGATGACGACGGGTATGGTGCGGGTGAGCCGTTGCGCGCCTGCGAGGCCTTGTTGTTCACTGCCCCGGTAGGTGGCGATTGCGACGATGCATCAATCACGATTCATCCGAACCAACCGGAAGCTTGTGATGGCGGAATCGATGGGGACTGTGATCCGCTCACGGTAGACGACGACGCGCCAGAGGCGTTGGTGTGGTTTCTGGACGAAGATGGCGACACGTATGGCGACCCACTCCGCGACCGCGCCGCGTGCCTAGCGCCCGAGGACCACGTGGCGGACGCTACCGATTGCGACGACGACTCGCCGCTCGTCCATCCTGGCGCTGAGGAGCTGTGCAATGACGCCGATGACGATTGTGATCTCATCATCGACGAAGATGCCGCCGTCCGAGATTGGTTCAACGACGCGGACGGGGACGGATTCGGCGACCCCTTGGACATCGTTGAGAGTTGTGTGGCGCCACTCAGCTACGTCGGCAACGGTCTCGATTGCGACGACGGGCTCGCGGACGTCAACCCGGCCGTAGACGAAGCCTGCGACGGAATCGACACGGACTGTGACCCGAGCACACCTGACGATGACGCACCGGATGCACCGTTGTGGCCCGCCGATTCAGACGAAGACGGCTTTGGAGACCCGGTGGAACGGGTCCAGGCTTGTTTGTTGCCTGAGGGCGCGGCGATCGATGCGACCGACTGCAATGACAGCGACTCGGCAGTGTTTCCCGGCGCTATCGAACTGTGCGACGACATCGACGGCGATTGTGGCGTTCTCGACGAGCCCACGTTGACTTTTTGGGGAGATGCGGACGACGATGGCTACGGCGACATCGACGCCCCGGTCGAGGCCTGCTTGGCACCCGTGGACCATGTGGCGGATTCGTCGGACTGCAACGATGCCGAAGCGTCTATTCATCCGTCCGCCGAAGAAAGCTGCAACGGCGGCGTGGACGACGATTGCGACCCGGCCACGCTAGACGTCTTTCACGATTGGTGGCAAGACATTGACGGCGACGGCCACGGAGACCTCACCGCCCCCACATTCTCGTGTTTGCGCCCCGACGGGTACGTCGACGTTTGGGACGATTGCGACATTTTCGATCCCGAGGCTTACCCGGGAGCGCCAGAGGACTGTACGGGCGGGAACGACTGCGACGACGCGACGGTGGTCGAGTGCCGTTTTGGCGCCGACGTGCTCGCGAGCGACTCGGTCGGGGGCGTCGAAGGCAGCAACCTAGGTGACGAGTTGGGAGCGGCGTTTGACGCAGCCGACCTCGACGGCGATGGCGATGTGGAATTGTGGGTGGGTGCCCCTGGCCGAGACAGTGGCAGTCTCAACACCGGTGCCTTTTATTTGTACGCAGACGCGACGCAGTCCGTAGCCCGCGACGACTTCCTTGCAGCGCGCACGGGCGTCGTCACCGACACGTTCATTGGCAGGGCAGTGCACCTCCCAGGCGACATCGATGGCGATGGCACGGCGGACGCACTCGGTGGGGCACCGTCGTTGGGCGTAGGCGGCAGTGCGATGGTTTTCTTAGGGCCGTTGACCGGTTCGATGGCGGCGACAGTCGCTGAAACGACGCTGACCGGCTCGGAAGTGGGCGCTGAAGCGGGTTCGTCCTTTGCCAGCGCAGATGCCGCTGGAGACGGGGTTTCTTCGTGGTTGGTGGGCGCACCATTCGCGGCGGGTGTCGAAGCAGGGAGCGGTGCGGCCTACCTCCTTGGTACGCCCCCGGCTGGGCCTTCCGACATCGTGGCTGCGGCCGTCGCTACGCTGTGGGGCGTGGCCGCCGGGGACCAAAGTGGCTTGGCGGTTGCACTCGCCGATCTGGATGGGGACGGAACCGAGGACGCGATGGTCTCGGGCACAGCGTCGCGTACATCCCTGGTCTACGGCCCGGTCAGTGGCTCGTTTTCGCTCGAAGACGCCGATGCAGTTTGGTTCGGAGCCGACGACCTGGCGGGCGCCGCGCTTTCTGCCGGAGCGGACCTCGACGATGACGGCCTCGTGGACGTGTTGCTCGGCGCGCCCATCGCCTTGTCAGGTGCTGGCGCCGTGTACGGAGTCTCGGGCGTGGCGTCCGGCGAAGTGGACCTGTTGACGGCCCCATTCCGCATCGAGGGGAGTGGCAGTGGCGGCCTGGGCACGTCGGTAGACGCCGCTGACGTCGATGGCGACGCGTGGGCGGACGTATTGACCGGCGCGCCTTTGGGCACCGTCCACGACGCAAAGCTTGTCTACGGGCCGCTCGGCGGCGTTATTTCTGACGCGGGCGCAATCTCGTTCCTGGGTGACGAAGTGGACGAAGGGGTCGGCGTGGCCGTCAGGCTCGTGGACGTCGACGGTGACTCGCTGGCCGACGTCATTGTGAGCGCTCCCGACTGGGACTTCTTCGGATTCGTGAGTGCAGGCGCCGTCACCACCTTCAGCGGTCTGCCGTGAGTGACAAGACCCGGCAGGACGAGAAAGGCGGCACCTCACTCAAAGACCGGGTGGTGCCCCCAAAACGTTTCAAGGTCATCCTGCTCAACGATGACTTTACCAGTATGGAGTTTGTCGTCCTTGTCTTGACCACGGTCTTTCGCCACGGTCAGGCCGGCGCGACACGAATCATGTTGTCGATCCACAAGACTGGCGTCGGGACGGCAGGTGTGTACACGAAGGATGTGGCAGAAACCAAGCTGGAACAGGTGCACGCGTTCGCGCGAGAAGCCGGCTTCCCGCTGCAGGGTACAACCGAACCGGAGTAGGCATGCTGGGTGACGATCTTCGCGTGGCATTGGGCATGGCCGTCGAACGCGCGCGCCAGAAGCGCCACGAGTTCCTCACGACCGAACACGCGTTGCACGCGCTGCTCCACGACCCGCGAGCCAGCGAGGTGCTGGAGGCCTGTGGGGCCGACCTTCGGAAACTAGAGAAGGACGTCGAGGGCATGCTGGACGGCATGGAACCTATCGACGTGCCGGACGCAGAGTACGATCCGGTGCAAACAGTAGGGTTTCGACGCGTACTCCAGCGAGCCGTCGCTCATGTGCAGCACACAGGAAAGGGCGCCGTGGACGGCAGCCACGTGCTCGTAGCGCTCTTCGCCGAGTCCGACAGCCAGGCGATTGCCCTCTTGGAACGGCACGGCGTCAACAAACTCGATGTGACCTCGTTCATCGCCCACGGCGTGCGAAAAAATGGGCCACGAAAAGACGTGGGAGCGCCTGCGGGTTCGGGCCCGGAGGGGGAGGCCGACCGGTCATCCCCCGCATCTGCGCTGGCCGACTTCACCGTGGAACTGGTGGCACGCGCAGCCGCCGGCCGCATCGACCCGTTGATTGGGCGTGCGAGCGAGATCGAGCGTATGATTCATATTCTGGCGCGGCGTCGGAAGAACAACCCGCTCCTCATCGGAGACAGTGGCGTGGGCAAGACCGCCATCGTGGAAGGATTGGCACGCGCAGTGCACGAGGCCACCGTTCCTGAGCTGATTCGCGACGTACGCATCTACCAGTTGGACATGGGCGCTTTGCTTGCCGGAACGCGTTTCCGTGGGGACTTCGAGGACCGGCTGAAAAACGTCGTGAAGGCCCTTGAGGACGACCCCAAAGCCATCCTGTTCATCGACGAAATCCATACGGTCGTGGGCGCAGGTGCGACGTCGGGCGGTTCGATGGACGCCTCCAACCTGCTCAAGCCGGCCCTTTCGTCGGGAACCATGCGCTGCATCGGGTCTACGACGCATGAGGAGTACCGCCAGAGCCTGGGAAAAGACAAAGCGCTCGCCCGCCGATTCCAGCCGATTGAAATCTCAGAACCTTCGGTCGACGACGCTGTGGCCATCGTGACGGGGCTCGCGCCTCGCTACGCAGAGCACCACAGCGTCAGCTACGCTGAAGGGACCCTGGCTGCGATGGTCAAGCTGTCCCACCGACATATCAACGACCGCAAACTGCCGGACAAGGCCATCGACGTGTTGGACGAGAGCGGGGCCGCCGCACGGTTGTCGGGGCGCACGAGCGTAGAGATGGAGGAAGTCGAGGCCACGGTGGCACGCATCGCGCGCATCCCGCCGCGTCAGGTCACGAGCGAGGACCGGGACCGGTTGCGCACCTTGGGCGAGGACCTCAAGCGGGTGATTTTCGGCCAAGACAAGGCCGTAGCGGCCGTCGTAGACGCCATCACCATGTCCCGTGCGGGCATTGGGCACCTGACCAAGCCCGTTGGGAGCTTCTTGTTCGCAGGCCCAACGGGCGTCGGCAAGACCGAACTCGCCCGTCAACTCGCCTTTGCCATGGGCATCCCGCTCCATCGTTTCGACATGTCCGAATATATGGAGAAACACGCAGTCAGCAGGCTGATCGGCGCGCCCCCTGGCTACGTCGGATTTGAACAAGGCGGGTTGCTCACCGACAATGTGCACAAAACGCCGCATTGTGTCCTCGTGTTCGACGAGATCGAAAAGGCCCACCACGACCTGTTCGCCATCTTGCTGCAGGTGATGGATCACGCGTCACTGACCGACAACAACGGGCGTCGCACAGACTTTCGCAACACCATTGTCGTGCTCACCACCAATGCCGGCGCACGCGCCGCGGGCGGGCAGGGGGTGGGATTTACCCCCGACCCACCGAGCGGACGCGCGGACAAGGTGCTCAAGGACGTGTTCCCGCCTGAGTTCCGCAATCGCTTGGACGCCATCGTGCATTTCGACACCTTGCCCGAACCTGTCGTGCTTCAAATCGTGGACAAGTGCCTGCTGGAACTGGAACAACAGTTGGTGGACCGAGGCGTCACGCTGTCGGCCACGGCCGCAGCACGTCAATTCTTCCTCAAGGAGGGCTTCAAGCCCGAGTTCGGCGCGCGTGAGATGGCGCGGGTCCTTCAGGAGCACGTGAAGAAGCCCATGGCGGTGGAGCTGTTGTTTGGCGGCTTGGCGGCCGGCGGTCACGCAGAAGTGGACGTTGTAGACGGAAAAGTGGTGTTGCGAATCACGTCAGCCGCACAAGCGTGACGAGCCCGACACAACGGACGCCGTACGAATGAAATAAAACGCGCGCGAGGAATCGAACATGTGGACACTCGCGCTCTTGGCGGTCACCCCCGCCCTTGCTGTTGAGGTTTTCACCGTCGGCAGCGACGACAGCAACGTTGCTGGGGCCGATCAAGCCTACAAGCTCAATCGTTATGACGTCGTGCAGGACGCGCTTCTTGTGCGGTTCGCTCACGAACTCGCAGGGGAACAAGCGCCCTTCGAGATCCGGTTTGTGCTGTACCACCAGTTCGCGCCCAACAACTACGAGTTGTTGTGGGAATCCGACCTCGTCGCGACTGCGGCCGCCAAAGACTTCTACGAATCGCCGGACATCAACAGGACGTTGTTCGCAGGCGAAACGTACTTGTTGGGCTTCTACATGACGAACGACGACATGACCTATTACACCGGGGCCTCTGGCGGGGACCTGGGTTGGGCGAATCAACCCGGCGTAGTCTTTTCTGCGAACAACTCGCTGGCGTCTGATACCGCCGAAACGATCGATCCGCTCGGGGACGACACGACGCCAGACCAAGCCTACCATCAGCAGGTCGCCGTGGACCTCGGCGCCGACGAAGATGGCGACGGCGTGACCTCCTTTGCCGACTGCGATGACACCAACCCGGAGGTGTACCCCGGACATGTGGAATGGTGTGATGGTCTCGACAACGATTGCAACACGCTGGTGGACGACGACGTCGTCGCCGAGACCTGGCTGCCCGACAACGATGGGGACGGCTTCGGCGACGTCAACGCACCCTTCGACGAGTGTGATGGCACAACCCCGGACAACGCGACGAAAATCGGGCGCGACTGCGACGACGGGGACGCGGACATCAACCCGGACGCCGAAGAAGTGTGCGATGGTGAAGACAACAACTGCGACGACGAGATCGACGAAGGCATGGACACTGCCAATTACTGGCCCGACGCCGATGGCGACGGCTTTGGCAACGGCGACATGCCGGTCATCGAAGGGTGTGATGAATCGGGGGTGCTCGCCCTCAACGACGATGATTGTGACGATCTGAATGCGGGCGTACACCCCGACGCCGACGAAGTCTGCGACGGCCTCGACGACAACTGTGACGGAGCGCTGGGTGCCGATGAAGTTGACAAAGATGCCGACGGATTCATGGCCTGCGACGAGTGCAACGACAGCGACCCAACTATCTACGTCGGTGCTCCAGAGTTGTGCGACGGGACCGACCACAACTGCGACGGTGAGATTCCCGAGCCGGGTTCGTGTCCGTCTGCCGAGTTCCTCGACGAGCAGCTGCTGATCGGCAGCTGCGAAGGCTGCTCTTCGTCGGGCTCGCCCGCCGGTTTCGGAGGCCTGCTTGGGCTGACCGCGTTCGCCATCGCGCGTCGCCGCAGGTAGTGTGAAACGAAGGTTGGTGTTGATAGACTGTCCGGCATGAAACCAGCCATCGGTCGGCGAGAGATGCTGAAGAGCGCGATGACAGCCCTCGCGGCGGGGCCGGGCTGTTTCGACGTCGTGATCACCGACTCCGAAGTGAATGGTGACATCGTCACCGAAACGGAGGGGGGACTACCGACCATCGCTGCGGTCACGGAAAACGGGTCTTTCTATGTGTACCAGTGTTGCGGTACACCTGTGATTACGCCGCCGTGGACCTGTGAAATCGTCGATCTGGGCGCCGTCGTTGCTACCTTGGACGAGACGTGGTTCGAGGGGCGCGAACCGGTGCTCGTCGAGGACACGCTGCAGTGCATCGGAAGCACCCCGTACAGTCAACTCATCGGAAACGCGGTGTGGGGCGGTATGGCGCTGACCGACGTGCTCGCCGAGTTGGGCGTCACCGTGAGCCCGTCCATCGTGGAAGTGGGGCTGACCGGGCACGACGGGTATATTGCGAGCGTGCCAGTAGGCGATCTCCAGCGACCGCTGTGGATGGTCTGGCAGATGAACGGCGTGCCACTGCCGACGGAACATGGGTTTCCCGCCCGCATCATCGCGCCTAGCCGTTACGGCGTAAAGAACGTGAAGTGGGTCCAACGCATCGAGTTGTCCGACACCATCGTGGCGAACTTCTGGGATCCGGCCGGATGGAATCACGAAGCGCCCGTCCGAGTCAACGGTTTCATCTTGGTGCCCCAGACGGGCGGGACGGTCAACGAAGCACCGCGTTTGTTGGGCACCGCGTTCGGCGGCACCGACCCCGTTGTTCGCGTAGAAGTGACCGTCAATGGCGGCGCCTGGACCGACGCGGCCATCGACTACGCACCAGGCCCGCATATCTGGACTCTGTGGCACTTCGACCTCAACCTTTCAACCGGGGAACATACTGCGCAGGTGCGGGTGACGAGCGAGTCGGGGGTGATGTCGAACCTCAATCCTGAGGGAAGCAACTACCTGGATGGATACGACGGCGGACAGTTCATCTCGTTTAGCATCGCATGATTATTCTAGTTGCAGCGATTGCGATTGCGGGGCCGTGGACGCGCTCGTTGGGCGACGCCTATGCGCGGGTGGGCGTGGACGTCTTCCTGGCGGATCAGGTGATGTTGCCTGGGAGTACTGGGAGCGCCGACTACACGGGCACCAGCACGACGTTGTACGGAGAGGTCGGGCTCGTCAAATCATGGCCGGTGCAATTGGTGGTGAACGTGGCGCCGGTGGCCGTGCATCGCACCATTTTCGACCGGCAAGACGCCTTTGTCGATGCCACTGGGTACGCCACCGTGGTGAGCCCGGGGGACCTGCGAATCGGGCCTCAGGTTGCGCTCAGCAAGCTTCCCATTGCCGCAGGTGTGGAACTCAAGGTCCCGCTGTACGGCATTGACGGAATCTGCCTTGGAGAAGAACTGACCGACGTGTGTGCGCGCCCCGGTGACGGGCAGATCGACGTCACACCGCAGGTGCTTGCGGGTTCCTCCTTCGCCAACGGCGCGGCCTGGGTGGAAGGTTCGGTCGGCTATCGGATCCGCACCGAGGCCTTTGTGGGTTGGACCGACGGACCCTCGTTCTCTGACGGAATCCCACTGGCCGCCGCGGTTGGCGTCCAGGCCACGCGGGTGTGGGCTCAACTCAGAGTCGACGCTCTGGTCAACGTGGACCGCACAACCGAATGGACGGCAGAGGGCGTCAAGGTCGGGCCAGGAGCGGGCCTTAGGCTCGGCAATGGGCTGACGCTGGAGAGTCGCGCCAGTTGGGATCTGTGGGTCCACAACCAGTCGTTGGGAAAGAGCCTTGGCCTGGGCCTCAGCTGGCAGCCCCAAACGTAGAGCGGTGACCGCTCTAGAGCGGTGACCGCTCTAGCGGGCGCCGACGCCGCAACTGCCTAGCGCTGGCGCCGACGGGTTGAGGGGCGGTAGAAATTCCAGCGTCTGCAACAACGCGAGCCGCATGGTGCGAATGTCGGGGTACCGTTCCGCGGGATTCGTCGCCAAACCCCTCCGGATGACACTCCACAACTCAGGCGACATCACGGTCGTCTCTAGGAGCGCCTCGGTGGACCTGAGCGTTTGTTTGGGCCTGATTCCGGTCACGAGGTGGTAAAGCGTCGCCGCAGCGCCGTACTGATCTGCCCGCAGGTCTGCCGCGTCGCCTTTGATTCGAGCTTCGGGCGCAACGTAGGCATCCGTGCCGGCGAAGCTCGTATTCTCGGCGTCAAAAGCGAGGATTCCGAAATCCGATAGCAGGACGCTGCCCTTGAGGGAGAGCAGCAGGTTGGACGGCTTGATGTCGCGGTGAACAACACCCGCGGCATGCACTGCACCCAGGCCGTCGAGCGTTTCGGTCATGACCCGCGCCGCCACCCTCGGCTCTAGCGCACCGTGCTCTTCGAGATGGTGCTCACACGAGCCTCCTTCGGCGATAGGCATCACGATGTACGCGGTGTCGTCCGCCTCGCCCGCCTCATAGACAGGCAGCACATGTGGGTGTTTGATGTTCATCTGGACGGTGGCCTCCAGCCGCATGCGCCGCCGCCGATCTACGCTTTTGGCGTATTCCTCTGACAGAATTTTGACCGCGACATTGCGCAGCTGCTCCCGATCGTAGGCCGACCAGACCACAGACATGCCACCGCGCCCCAAGACACGGTCCAGTAAATACCGATCTGCGAGATCCCGGGTACGCACCCGCTCTTTCCCCACTCCGATGGACTCTGGTAACGCCAAAGTGGCGCTGGCTGGACCCGGCTCCCGCTCACGTTATCGCGGCGCCGTGGTCGTTGTCGGTCTTATCACTGCAAAGGACGACGCCTGGGTCCTCGGCCCCGTCGCCCGACGCCTCGCAGAGTCGGTTGACTGCATCGTCGCCGTCGATGACGGCTCGTCGGACGCGACGCCCGAAATTCTCGGCGCCTTGCCGAATCTTGCGCGTTTGTTCGGCAATCCGAAGGGCGGCGTTTGGGATGCGGAGCGCGATTTAGCCAACCTCATGGGTGAGGTACATGCGATTCGCCCCGATTGGGTTTTGTACATCAATAGCGACGATCTGCTGGATGCCCGCTTCGCCGCGCGGCGTGCCACGCTCCTGTCGGAACCGGGTGTGGGGCGCTACCATTTTCAAGAAGTGACGCTGTGGGGCTCCACGTCGCAGCACCGGGTGGACCGGCCGGAATGGTACCACCGCGCTCGCAACACGACGCCCTACCTGGTGCGATACGCGCCAGAGCTTCGTTTCGTGAATGGTTACCACCGAAATCCAAAGCGGCGGTTGTTGCGCGCCGTTCGCAACCATTGGGCGACCGGCCTGCTGCGGCGTTCGGTGCCAAAGCCCGACCGCTTGATGGACAAGGGTGTGGCCCGACTTGTGCGCGAAATCGTGTGGCCCACGGACCACCTGGATTGGACCAATCAGGTGTTCGAAGGGTGGAGAGGTTCCGAGGTCGACTTGGACCTTGTTCGTGTGCATTACCACTGGGCCGACCGTAGCCACGCAGTGCGAAAACACATGGTGCAAGCGGTCAGTTCAGCGATTCGTCAGGGCCGAGCACCCTGGGAAGTCGAGGAGATCGTGGATTGGGCAATGACCAAGCTTTCGGAGGAAGGGTTGTCGTTGGCTGAGGTGGACCCCGCTTGGGGCGTCGTACCGTTCGGCGTCGGCAGCGGTACGATCCGCCCGTCACCTGGGTCGCTAGCGACCGGCACGACCTCCAACTCACCGACCACGACGTCGGGCGCCGACAAATAGGTCGCGAGTCCCGCCGTAGGCCCGAGACCTGAGGCGTCTCCGGAAAACGGCGCCATGAAACTCGCGGACCGACGGGGACCTGCGGCGAGCAAATCCCGCAGAACGAATCGTTCGGTCGCGGAAAAGGACATGTCACGGAGCGGCGTCTCGTTGCCACTGGTGTCTCGCCACACCACCACAAGCGGGTTGGGGAGCGTTTTTTCTTCTGCCGCACGGTCGGGGTCTGTCATCGCGACGACGGCGGGTTCTTCGAGGCGTCGCACCACCAGAAACCCGTCGCGGCCGTAGGTGCGAGCCGCTTTCGCGGCGACTGCGTACAAGCCATGGGTCGACTTGGCGTTGGGGCCTTCTACGGTCAGCATAGAGGCGCGGCCGGTCGCAACGGAACCCACGTAGCCGCGAGCATGGCCGTTGCTCGTCAGGCCGGGTCTCGGGACGCGGCTCATGAGCAGGTCGCGCACGATTCCGTTGTCGACCAACGACACGGGTCGCGCCGGAGTGCCCTCGGCGTCGTGCAGGGCCCACGCAGGGTGGTTGGGAAACGAGGTCATGTCGTCCCGCGCGGTCCAACCTTCGGGGAGCACCCTTCGCCCCACACGCACAGAGGGCCCGTTGGAACCTCCGAGGTCGCCAAAAAACGAATCGAAAGCGACGGGTGGCGGCGTGCCTTCGAGTTGCGGGATGAGCAACCACCGGAACAGGGCCACGGCCGCGTCGCCTTCGAAGACGACAGGCCCGACGTACTCCTCGGACAGCGGGATGGCCTGCCCGACCGCGGTCGCTTCGGCTTGAAGTGCGACAATTTCGGAGATCATGGCCTCTTCGGCGGGCAAGTCGGTCAACGCCCGGCCGGTCCACAGACGCTCATCGCTGACCCTGGCGCCATCGGGAGAAACGACAGACACGACCGCGCGGAACGAGACCTCTTGAAGTGGCCGAAGGACTGCTGTGCCTTCGCTGTCCACAACCCATTCTGCACCGCCTTCGGCACCTACGTGGACCTCCGCAACATCCACGTTGGTACCCCCCACAAACGCACCGCTCAGACGTACGGCGAGGTCCTGAATCGCCGTAGATGGCGGGATTTCGCCGTGGCCATCGTCAGCGACAACCGCGCCTGTCAAGCTGTAGTCTCCGGCATGATCAGGGGGCGGTTGCCACTGGGCCTCTTTGCGGGCGAGGTGCTCCACAGCCTGCTTGTACGCCATGTCGGTGACGCGCCAAACGCCTCGCCGAATGGCCAGATCGTCGAGTTCGATCGGGAGCGAGATCGCGCCCATGCCGTCTTCCCATCCGCCAAAGCCGGTGTTGTCGAACATCGGCGAGCCGACGCGAACCTCCACGCCGAGCGTGTGATCGACGGACTCGTCGCGTGCCACTGGGCTGCCGAAACTCGCGACTGCCGTGGCGCTGCGAAGCACCTGGAGGCGGTAGCGTAGGTGGTACAGTTCTGGGGCGTCTGGCAACGTCAGGCCTGCGCGTTGTTTCTCGATCTCGGAACGCAACAGACCGACCCAGGATTCGTCTCCAGCCAGCGCAGCGGAGAGCCACAGCACCATCATGTGTCGCCTCCCGGCGCGGCAGGACGTGGAAGGAGCGGTGGACGTTCTTCACCCTTTTCCTTGAGCTGGAATTCCAACCGTGTGAACAACAGGGCAGGGGATACGCCAGACACCGGCACCCAACCGCTTTCCGCTCCGCAGACGCCATTGAAGATTTCGGGGCTGTCCCCGACTGCGACCACGTTGCGGAACGCCGTCAACGGGGTCCCAACCAGGTCGATGCCCCGAACGCGTTCGTCCTTGCGGCCGTCGGCCCATACCCGCCACACATTGGAGGCCCTGACATTGAAGGCGTTGGGGGTCACTCGGCCCGTCATGGTGAAACCGCCGTCGATTTCATCTACGAAATAGCCCCACGCCAGCCCCTGTTTACGAACCTCCGCAAGGAGGAGCCGCCGAAGCTCTGTGTCGGTCCGTCCCTCGGTCGTACTGAGAATCGTGTTCGCCATTCGAGCCAACGGCGCGTGCCCAGGGCTTCGGCGGGCATGACCGTTGCTCGTTGGGAATCCGCGAATGGGGGACCGCGTGCTCAAGAAGCCGGTGAAACGCCCGTCTTCGACCAACGACGCCGCTACGGCCGGCGTGCCCTCGTCATCCCACTGGTACCAGCCATTGAGGTCCACGTCGCCCCACCGCCTCCGCAGCGGGTCGTCCACGATGTCCACCGTAGCGGGCAACACAAGGCTGCCGACAAGCTCTGCGAACGTTTTGCCCTCATCGTCGCGCTTCTGCCGATGAGACTCGGCTCGGTGCCCGAGCACCTCGTGGACGAACACCGCTGCCGCCCTCCCAGAAAGCAGGACAGGGCCCGTGTAGGGCTCGGCCCGAGGCGCCGCTTGCCGGTCCAACAGTTCTTTTCGGACCTCAGCGGCGGCAACGCGTAAGGACGCAGGGTCGGGCAGTCCGGCGGGTGTGGCGGCGTCGAAGGCGCGGTAGACGTCGATCTCGTCGCCATCCTCCGCCAGGGTGTGTGCGTGAAGCGAAACACGCGCCGAGGTACGGCCGTGTTCGACTCGGCTTCCGTCCGTATCTATGAACGTGATGAGAGATCGGTTGATTTCGAGCCCTGCAGCGGACGAATGGACGGCCGTAGCGCTGTCTAGAATCTGCGACAGGTCGCGCAGAAGCGTTTTCCATGCGCCGGCGTCGAAGGCCACATCGGGCACAGCCGCGGAGCCAACCACCGGCGACCGCGCGCTGAAGTCGGGCGAGGGGTCTTCCTCTTCAATCTTCACGGTCCGGTTGGCCTGGATAAGAACGATACGCTCAGCAGCCTCGCGGACCCGGACATCCAACTCGCGGGCAATCGCATGACGCAACGCGTACCCATCGGTGAGGGGAACCGCGACCAGACCACGGCTGTCGTCCTCCAGGGCGGAGAAACCACGAAGGGGATGGGTGCTGTCGAGGTCGAAGTCGCCGGTGCGGACGTCCACGTCGATCCATCGACGTTCGCTTTCGGCGTCCACAAACAGGCTTCCGGCCGTGGCCCGTAGCACAACGTCTGTTTCGTCGGTCAGCGTGATTGCGACGTAGTAGGGCGCGTCCTCTCGGTCTGTCCAGGCGGTCTCCGCGCGCTGCAACTCCGCGACGACATCGTCTCCGGGTGCTGCAGAAACGATGGAGAGACAAAGGGTCCACACACCACTTGCATAGCCACACCCCCACCGGACGAAAAGCGACCGCATGGTGGGTGATGTCCGAAATGTGCGAGACTACGCATTCGATTTGTTGGGTCCTACGGAACGCGAAGGCAACTGGTGGTTTGCCTTGCGCGGGAATTGCACGCGCCATCATGGGCCTTTCAGCGACATTTCTCTGGCGAATAAAACCTGCGAGGCCTTGTTTCGGCGCTGGGTCGTTCGGGCGCGGGGTCGCGGCGGGTGGGCGTGGCGCCGGTCGGCCTGCAGGTGGGTCGTCACACTTCCTGACGAAATTCCGTGTGAAGGTCTACCATTCCATGACGCAGTTGTTGCGCGGATCGCGGGTCCCCTGACTACCCTGGAGACTGAGGTGGGGAATGCTCTTCGCGCTGACGCTGTGGGTAAGCTCGGCGTTCGCCTGGGACCGGGGTTTGGAGACCGCGGTCACCGTCGGCGGCGTGTTCGGCGGCGAAATCGCGGGCCTGTTGGCCTTCGGAAGCGCAACTTCGATCTTCGGGATGGAAGGTGACGCTCTGGCACCCTTCGCCGTCGCAGTCACCGGTGCTGGCGGCGTCGGTGGCGCGGCGTTGGCGCAACGGCTCCGTGGCTCGAACCATTCCAACGGCGTGTTGATTGCAACAGCAGCCACGGCGGGCGCTGCAACGTTGGCCGCCGGAACCGCGGCCGTGCTCGCAGATTCGTACCCTCAGACCCCAGAAGCGTCGTCGGTGGCGGGCATCTCGTCTGGCGTCCTGCTGGTGCTCGGCGTGCCGTTTGCGGCAGGATTGGCCATTGCCAACGCCGATCGACCCATTGAAGCCAACACGACCGCGGACGAGAGTCAGCAGCCGTGGGTGTTGCATGTCGGCGGTCGTGGGGTCGGCCTACACCACAGATTCTGACCCGCGTTCCTGGCTCAGGATGCCGGGTGCCGCGTAGGCTATGTTGGCACAAAGCATCGCAGCGGAGTCGGTATGTGGTTGTCAGTCGTGATTTCCTCGGCTGCATGGGGCGCTTCGGTCGGAGACGACAGCGCAGCCGCAGCGCTCACCGTCCTGTTGGGGGAGGCGCTTGGCGCTGGCGTCGGCGTAGGGTTGTTCGAGAACCAGCTGGTTGACGTGGCGCCAGAGCCGCTAATTGTAGGATTAAGCGGCTTGGGAGGCGTCCTGGGCGGCGCTTCTGTCACGTATTTCCGGAGGCCGGGGAGCCTGGAGCGCGTGGTGCTGGCGTCGGGGGCTGCTGCGCTCGCCGCGACGGGTGCGACTGGGCTCGGGACGTTGCTTCGAGACGACGTTGCGCCCAATGCGCCTGAGGCGTACAATGCCGCTTACGCAACCTCGGCCGTCCTTCTCGTTCTGGGCGTGCCGGCCGCGGCGGGTCTGGCACTTTCTGCGTCGCCCGAGGGCGGGTCAGTTGGGGGAAAAGCGCCGTGGATGGTGTCCGCCGGGCCTAACGGTATGCGCGTAGCTGGGCGCTTCTGACCGCGTCGCGCGATAGTGACCTCACCTTGGACCGGCAGGCTGAGTGAATGTCCGTTCGACTCCACGGAATCGCGAGTGCGGCCCGACTGATTGACGGGCGTCTCGAACTCACATTTGAACCCGCCCTGGTGGCCCACCCCATCTGGTCGGCCTGGTTTCAGTCTCCACCGGCAACTGCGAAAGAACCGGCGACGCCCGGCATTGCACCGCTTGTGTCCGTGGATCCCATTCTAGGTGTCGCATGCTGGTTTGTTGGCGATGCGCGCCCGGTCGGCTGGATCGCGGCAGAACGGGGTGCGTCTCCCCGTGCAGCCTTCGACTTGCTTGCTGCTACGGGCCATCTCGCCATTCAAGCGACAGCCGTGTTGGGGCCATTCGCACTTGCGGGTCCCGACACGCTGTGTGTGGGGAGCGACGGCGTGCCGTGTATCGCCGCTTGGGGCATGCCCTCGCCGATGGCTGCGGCCCTCGATGGGGCCTGGCAGCCCAGCGCCGCGGCGATTCGGTATGCTGCACCAGAATTGTTGGACGGCAGCGCCCCGGACCTGAAGACGACGCTGTACGCCATCGCCATGGTCGCGGCCGAAGTCGCGTTGGGGCGAGCCGTCTTCGTGGGCGAAGCCGCAGACGTGCTGGAGGCCGCACTCGTAGGCGTGCGCGCAGACACGCTTGGCCCGCCAGGCCCGACCCGCGACTTGTTGGCATCCGCACTCGCGCGTGATGTGCGACTTCGGTTCGACCCCCGTCGGCTCCCGGGAGCGGCCGCTGAAGTGCGTGCGGATGGCCCGCCGGTGAACACGTGGGCCGGCGTGGACAGCGAGGTCCGGCTGGCCCCCACGTGGCTGGCGACCCTACGTGAGGCACGCGCGGCACGGCCGCAAGCAACCCGACTGGCTGACGACGCTCGTACTGCCGGACTCGTAAGTGTGGCCGAGTCGCTCGACGCCGCCATCTTTCGGTTCGATCGGGCGGCACCGAGTTCGGAGGAGGACAACGCCGATCCCTCAAGCTCGGCCGAGATCACGCTGACGCTCCGCCTGCTTCGTGTCGGTGCGGAGGCCGGTCGCGCCATGATGGAGAATATGGGGCGGGCCTTTGCTGCGATGGCGGAAGTACGGGCGCCTGTCGCGGCCCCCGCCGAAGACGGAAATCGCGCGGACTGCATTGGGATTCGGGATGCGGCCATCGAGGCCTGCAACCGAGCAACCGTGCTCGGAACCGATTCGTTGCTGGCGAACGCGGGCCTTGCGGCGCGCGCGAACCGCTTGGTGGAGGAGGCGCGGGAGGCACGGGACATGGCTGTTCGCCTGTCTGAGTTGGCCGTTCATGCGCCGCTCACGGAGCGCCACGGGCAGACTGCGCGGGCGAGAGTGGCGTGCGAACGCGCCCGTCGCGCGGCCGGTGAGGTCGAGCGTCTGGTGGAGGCAGCGCGTCAAATTGATGGAACGGCCCGAGCTGCGGAGGCGCGAGCTGCGTCGGATGCAGTCTTACGGGTTGAGCGCGCCCGCATTCAGGCGAGCGGTCAAGAGCTGATCTTCGACCCATTTGTGATCACCGCCAATGCAGCCGCAGATGCCGCAACCCTCGCGACGACGATGGAGGCCGCCCGAGCCGCGCGAGCCGATGCAGAGACGGCGGCAAGCCAAGCCGAAGCGGCGCTGCACGCTTGGTTGTTGGGTCGTGAGGCCGCTGCGGCCCAAGCGGACCGCGACGCCGCCCGCGGCCGACGCCAAGAGGACGCCCGGGAAACAATTGCCGGACTGGCGGCAGAAGCGGCGGCTGACCTCCAGCGCATCCGCACGGCGCGTTTGTCGTTCGCTGGCGTCGCGGAAGATGACCTACAGGATCTCGATCTTCTGATCAGAGGCATCGAGGCCCAAGCAGCGCCCTTGCTTGAAGCCGCACTCGGCGATCCACTCGACGTCACGGAGGCGCGGGTACTTGCCCGTGAGGTGATGCGGAGCACGGTTCGCGAGGCAGAAGATGCCGTTGCGGCAGCTCGCCGTCGTTTGGCGGCCGCATTGGCGGCGCAGGAGGGGGAGCGAATTCGACGCGCTGCCGTCGCTGCGGCAGGCGTCGAGGCGGGCGCCGTGACCACGTCGGCACGCAATCGCGTGGACGAAACCCGGTCCTTGCTCCGCGGCCTGCTCGACGACGTCGAGCGTTTTGAGGTGTCGGCGGTCCTCCCTCAACTCGAACGTGCGGCGGCGGTCTTGGACGTCGCTGACTACCACGTCGCCCAAGCCGAGCAGTCCGCGGAACAGGCTTCGTCCCAATTCGATCCTGAAGAAGCTCGGGCCCACGCGCGAACAGCCGCAAGTTTTGGCGAACGAATCGCAGCTGACCTGCCGGAAGCGACCAAGTTGTTGCAAGAAGCGGCAGTGCAGGTGGACTCGGAACGGCTTGCGACCGAGCTGTGGCGCAAGTCGCAGCGCGACCAATCTGACCAAGCCCGACAGCTCGCGACCCATAGGTTGGGCGAGGCCCAACGTGCTCGCGAGGAGGCGTCCGCTCTCGATCTTGACGTCCCGGCTCTGACTGAGGTCAGCGAACGCCTCACGGCAGGACTCAGGTCATTGGAGAAAGCGGACGCGGCCATTGCCGAACAGAGCGCTCGGCCACGGGGATCCTCCGTTGTCGACGATGCTGTACAGGCCCTCGGCGCGATTGTCGCGGGTGTGGAGGCCGCGATCGTCCGAGATCGCGCGGCCGTGGATGGGCGGGTCGCCGAACGTCACCGCCGAGACCATGCGCGCATCCACATTCGTAAACTAGACCGAGACGGCGCCGACGCGGTCGCTCAGGTGACGACAACGGTGGCCGAGGAAACGAGGGCCCTTGCGGGGATTGGGGCCGCCAATGTGGCCACCCATTTGGCGCGGGCCCACGAGGCCCTGGCGTATGCGCGGGCCGAATCCCGACGTTTGACTGAGTTGTGCACCGAAGCAGACGGCGGGGACCCAGCAGAGCTGACGGAACGTGCAGACGTAGCGATGGAGGACCTCCGAGGTGCATTGGCAGAAGCCGACACGGCGCTGACCGAGGCATCTACCGCCGCGGAAAGTTGGGAAGGGCAACGTCGGGCCCGCGTTGAGGCCGCACATCAAACGGCGGACCTGCTCCGAGGTCGCGCCGATGCCGCGCGTCATTCCGTTGTAGATGCCACGTTGCGGGCAGGCGTGGGGGCCCGCGATGCGGCATGGGCGCCTCGGTTGAGGGACATTGACGAACAGCAGGCGGCGGTTGAGCGAATGGCTCTGATGGTCCGCGAAATGGACGCTCCCGAAGAAGCGGATGCCTTGTTGGCAGAACTTCGGAGCGCTGTCGATGCCCTGACGCTCCAAGCGAAACGGATCGCGGCGGGACTCGACCGAATCGGCGATGAACGCCGCCTCGCCGCGGAGGACGCTGAGGCCGTCGGCGTCGTCGCCGTGACCGCACGCGAGCTTGCCGAGCGCAGCGACACGCTTCACGAGGCCGCCCTGGCCGCGCTTCAGCGGATCATCGCCGAAGCAGACGACACCGATCGGCCCACTGCGGAAACGGAGGCACGAAAAGTGCTGTCGGGCTTGGTGGCCCTGGCTGCGCGGGCCCGTACCGCGGCAGAGATGGTCGATGCAGGCTCCCGACAAGCTGCCGTAGACCTTGTGGATGCCCAACGCACGGGCGTTCAACGGATGGAAAAGTCGCTCGCACAGCTCGTTGCAATCGCCGACGCCGCGCAACAATCCGCGCTGACTCGGTCCCGAGAGTCGTTCATTGGCGCCCGCGCGGAACGCAACGACACAAGGAGCGCGCTGGCCGCACGGCTGTCGCTTCTCGCTGCCCGGGTCCAGACGCGTCCCGTACCCGCCGTTCTGGCCGACTTGTTGATTGAGGCCAGTAAACCCCATGCAGACGACGCCCCTGCGCCGGTGGACCCGGCCGAATTGCGGACGGCGGCTTCCCTAATGGTGGCCCAGACGGCTGTTGCGTCCGCTGCACTTCGAGGGCTGGATCCAGTGGCTGCGTGGCTTGACAGCGCCTCGTCGCAAGAACATGGCCGCCTCAGGCGTACCGGCGCCGCCGAGGAACCTCAGCCGACGTCTGCCCAGCGGCTGCGCGACGCACTGTTAGCGCGCGGCTTGCCGCCCGCACTTGTGGACAAGAAGGAAACACCGGTTCCCATTCCCCGCGAGCCACGTCCGGAGGACACGACGCCGTCCGAACACGGTCGGTTGCGAAGGACGAAGGTCCCCTCGGGGGACAGTTGAAGGTCGACGATATCGTAGGCGCCTACCACTTAGTTGCTACCATCGGCCGCGGTGGCATGGGCATCGTCTTCAAGGCCCGTGACCTGCGAACGGGCGACCACGTGGCGATCAAGACCGTTCGGTCGCCAGATGAACGGTTGGTGCACGGCCTGCGCCGCGAGAAGGCCGCGCTCGCCAGGCTCAATCACCCCGGCGTGGTCCGTCTTCTGGACTCCGGGGACTTCGAAACGCTCCCCTGGTACGCGATGGAGTTGTTGGAAGGACAAACCCTGCGCGAGGCAGCCTCTGAGCGCGCTGCCGGCATGGGAACCGCCGTCCTACCCACCCAACCCGCCGCATTGACAGTTCCAGCTGACGCAGAATCCGGCGCATTCGTCCCAACCGACTCCTTTGGCGTGGAGGACGACGATTTTGACACCAGCGTCGATCGCCCTTCGATGGACCGAGCCGGTGGCGGCAGTCTGCTGGCTGTGTTGGGCATGGTCCACAGCGTTTGTGCGCCGCTGGCGTACCTTCATGGCGAAGGGCTTGTTCACCGCGACCTCAAACCCGACAACGTCGTGCTCAGGCCCGGCGGTCAGGCCGTGCTCGTGGACTTCGGGTTGCTCTCTCATTTTGCCGGCATCGACGGACGTGACGCGCTGTCTGTAGACCCGAGGACACATGGGACGCTGAGCTACCTCGCACCGGAGATTATTCGCGGGGAAGCGGCCGACGCGCGGGCCGACCTGTACGCGCTCGGCTGCATCCTGTACGAGTTGGTGACGGGCCGCGTGCCGTTTCGGAGCAAGTCGACCGGGGCGGTGCTGTACAAACACGTGGAATCCGAGCCGGTACCGCCGTCTGCGCGCGTGAGCGAGGTGCCCGCGGCCTTGGACGCGCTGATCCTTCGCCTGCTCGCCAAACACCCCCAGGAGCGCTTTGGCTACGCAGACGACGTGAGCCGCGCACTCGAGGCGCTTGGGGTGCCTCCATCGACGCGCACGACGCAGCCGCCGCGGAGCTACCTGTACCGGCCAAGGCTTGCAGGTCGGGCGACGGAAACGAATGCCGGTCGGTTGTGGTTGTCGCGCCGACCGCTCCAGGGTGTGGCGCTCGTCGAGGGCGAGGCGGGAATGGGCAAGACGCGCATGCTCGTCGAACTGGCAGTCGAGGCCAGCCGCCGGGGCGCGTCGGTGATCACCCTGGACCACAGCGCTCCCGGCGAGATGGGGGGCGTTCATGCGCTCCACCCCATCGGAATCGCGCTTGCGGACCGGTGCCGGCTCGGCGGGCCCGAACGGGCGGGAGCGCTACTCGGGCCCGACGCGGCGCTGCTCGCCACGCTGATGCCAGAGTTGGAAAGCATCGTAGGGCCAAAGGCCCCCGTCTCGCTGCCGCCGGGCACCAAACGGCGCCGGGCGGCCCTTGCGCTTGCGCACGCGCTCGCAACCTGGGGGGAAGGCCGTTCCACGCTGTTGGTGGCGGATGACCTGCAATGGGCAGGGGATGGCCTCGTTTCGTTGCTGGAAGTTCTTGCTCAGTCCCCCGTTGAGGGGGTCGCGGTTGTCGGTGCCTTACGTTCTGGAAGCCTGCCTGAGGCCATCGCTTCGATTCGAAGCCTGTGCGCGGTTGTCCCGGTCGGCGCCGTGGACGAAAACGCTGTCCGACAAATGACCTCCGACATGTTGGGGATGGTCTCTCCCCCCGCCGACCTCGTTCGATTCCTGACCGAACGGTCGGAAGGCGTGCCGATGTTCGTCGTCGAAACGCTCCGAGCCGTGGTTGCGGAAGGCTTGGTGGTGCGTGACAAGCGAGGCCGTTGGCGTGTCGCGATGAAAGCGCTCGACGCCACATATGGTGCGCTGGCGTCGGTCCGGAGCCCGGCGACCATGCTGGCATTGGCGACGAGCCGGGTCGATTCGCTGACGAGCAACGCGCGGGCCATCGCGGCCATCATCGCGGCATTCGGCCGTTCTGCCACACGCCCAGACATGGCAGCGGTGGCCGATTCGCGTGGAATCAGTTCGAGCCAAGTGGCCGCGGCCGTGGACGAACTTGCCGCACGCGGCGTGATTGTGGACGGGCGCGAAGACGTCCGTTTCGCGCATGCGAACCTAAGGGACGCCGCTTGGGTCGGCGTCAGCTCAGAGGAGCGAGTCGCCGTGCACGCGGCAATTGCGCTTCGCCTCGCCGCCGCGCGAGGGGACGATTCTTCGGGCAATGCGGAGGCCATCGGGTGGCAGTTCGAGCAAGCAGGCAACGGCGCGCAAGCGGCGGCGTGGTACGCGCGCGCCGGCGAACGGGCGCTGTCGGCCGGTGCACTTGCGGACGCCGAACGAATTGTCCGGTCGCGGCTGCGCATCGGAAGACGAGCCGATCAGGTCGCTTGGCGCGCTCGCTTGGCGTCGGATGTGTTGTGCCCGAGGGGGCGAACCGCCGAGGCGCTCGACGTACTCGATGAAGCCCGCGAATTGCCCGACCTCACGATTGCGGAGACTTTGCTTCTTGCCGAGGCGACCGCCGAAATCACCTCGCAGGTTGGCCGTCTGGATGACGCTCAAGCCGCGCTGGCCGAGGCTTTGGCGCTCCTTTCCATGTCGCCGGATTCCGCTGCCGAAGCACGTGTACGGGGCCGGCTCGGCGCCTTGCTTTTGTCTGCTGGCCTCCACGCTGCGGCAGAATCAGAACTGAAGCGCTCCGCGCGATTGGCCCGAGCGGCGTCTGCTACGGCCGTGATGGCGCGCGCTTGGACGGGCCTTGCAGCGCTGGCGTTAGGGCGTGAGCGGGTCTTGGAGGCTGCCGCGCTTGCACAGCGGGCCCTGCGTACGCTGCGGGACACGTCGGACCGGGCGGCGGTGGCCGACGCTTTGCGCGTGTTGGGGGTGGCGAGAGCGCGTGCGGGGCGGTTGGAGGATGGCCTCTCGCTCTTGGAAGAGTCCGTTCTCGCGGCCAGCGAAGATGCGGTGCGGGAGGGGATGGCGAGGTCGGACCGCGCAGAAGTCTTGCAACGATCCGGCGACCCGTTGCGGGCGATTGCGGAGCATGGCCGGGCCTTGGCCTGCTTGCGTGAAGCCGGCCACCATCGCAGCCATGCAGAAGCACTCGTCCGGGCAGCGGATGCGCATCGATTGGCAGGGGAACTTCGCCCCGCCATCGGCTTGTACGACCAGGCCACTTTGCTCGCTGACGTGGTCGGCCACGAGCGCGTCGCGCTGACGGCCCGGGTGGCCGCCGCGGAGGCGATTCGCCTCACGGATCCAACCGATGCCGCTCGGCGAGCGCGTCGTGCCCGAATCGACGGCGAACGGCTGGGGAACGGGCCTTTGTTGGCACGCGCAACCGTCGTGCTTGCGGAAGTCGCCCCAATCGAGGCCGAACCCTTTTTGGCACGTGCGCGGCAGCTGGCTCACCACGCCGGGGACAGGGTTCTGGTCGCACGAATCGATCTGGCGGCCGGGGTGGACGCCATGGATGTGCTGACCCGTGCGGTGGCCGAAGAAGCTTGGGCGCTCGCCGCAGACGCGCTGTCTCGGTTGGGTCGAGGGGCGGAAGCGGCGGCGATTCGCTCAGCTATGTAGCGAAGAAATCATCTTCTCGACGTATTTGCTGATGCCCCGGCGGGCGATCGGTGTCGCAATCGGCGTCAATGCGATCAATGCCAAACGCCCGATCGGCAGCTCAATCGTGAGACGGTGTTCATACCGCATCGAAGTGCCGTGTTGGGACGGGAAAAACGTCGCCGTCCCTTCGGACAGCATGTTGCCCGCGCCGTCTGTCCACCAACGCACCCGATTTCCCAGCAACTCATACCGGCAGGTGTACACGCCTTGGTGGCTCACGCCGAGCGCCTCGTGACGCGTCAGGAACCAGCGAATCCCGTTGTCTTCGACTTCTTCGGTTTTCTCGGTGTCTACCGCATTCGCCCGAATCGTCGCTCGATTCGCGAAGTGTTTTGCGGCGATTGTTGGGGTTACGGAGAGTTGAAAGACTTGGTCAAAACGGACGTCTAGCGCAGCCACGGGTCACCACATCCCGAGTTCTGTTCGAATCTCCTCGCTCATCCGATCTGGACTCCAAGGCGGGTCAAAGACGAGTTCGACTGTCACGCCGTGAACACCTGGCAACGCGCCGACCCGGTCCTCCACGTCTCGTACAAGAACCGGGCCCATCCCGCAGCCTGGGGCGGTCAACGTCATCACCGCATCGACGGCAATCCCGCCTTCCACTTCTCTCAGGCTGAGTTCGTACACGAGCCCGAGGTCCACGACGTTGTGCGGGATCTCCGGGTCGTAAATGGTTCGGAGCACGTCCCAAACAGCCTCGGCATTGACCGGACCGGCCGCAACGGGTGGCGGCGGTTGATCCGACGCTCGGCCGATGGCGTCTGCATCGGCCGCGGCCACGCGAACGAGCCTGCCCGAGTCCAGCTGAACGGTGATGTTGCCGCCGAGCACCTGCGTGACCCACCCGATGGCGCCGGCGGGAATCCGCAGGTCGACCCCGTCGGGAATGAGCACAACACGGGTGTCTCGGCTGAATTGGACTTCGTCGGGATGCACGGGACCGTTCTCGCCTGGCCTTGAAGACTAACCGGCGTGCGGGGGGTGCGCGCGAGGGGAGGCCATCCGGGCTAACTGGCCGTCGTGCGCCCCGTGGTGTTCTTCGATCGCGACGGTACCCTCAACGTCGAGCGCGGCTACCTCCGCCGCGTTGACGACCTGGAGTTGATTCCCCAGGCGCCCGAGGCCATCCGAAGAATTCACAGCGCTGGATGGGCTGCGGTGCTCGTCACCAACCAGTCGGGCGCGGCTCGGGGCTATTTCTCCCTCGCGCACATCGATGCCCTGAACGACCGGTTGGTAGGCCTGCTGGCCGCGCAAGGTGCGGCGCTGCACGGCGTGTATACCTGCCCGCACCTTCCACACTCCGAAGGGGGTGTCACCTCGCCCCTGGCCATCGATTGTGCTTGCCGCAAGCCACTCCCGGGAATGGCGGTTCGAGCCGCAGTGGAACTGGATTTGGACCTCGGGCTGTCTGTGGTCATAGGCGACAAAGCTGCAGATATCGGGCTCGCTCGGGCCATCGGAGCGCGCGCTGTTCTGGTGCGAACGGGCTTCGGGTTGGAGACGCTGCGAGCGGGGCACGCGCCAGACCTCGTGGCCGACGACGTTGGCGACGCCGTGCAACAGGTCCTTGCACTTCGATGAGTTGGACGTTGTGGGTCGTGACAGCTTCGTCGCGCCGCCGAATGCGTCGGGCGGTTGCGGAAGTCGAGGCGTTGGGGATAGGACCCGTCATTGGTGTCGTCGAGCCCTGCCGCCGCGGCAACCTGTTCGGCACGGTGGACGCCATCGCCGCGGCTGAACGGCGCGTGGGTTCGTTGTCGGGCGAGGCGGTCGTTTTGCTGCACGACGCAGGTCGGGCCACGCGCTCTTCTTCCTTGTTGGCAGGCGTTTCGCGTGGGGCGTTGCCGGTGGGCGGCATTCGGGAGGGACGCCGTCTGTCGCTGCTTAGCGCCGTTGCGCGGGGGATTGGCCCGCTGGCAGCGTCGGCGCGCCGTGGGCGAGTGGACGTGTTCTGGACGAGCCAACTGTTCGACGTGGATCCAGCTTGCGCGGCCAACGCGCCAGGCGGGGACCTCGTGAAACGATTTGTGCCTGGCGTCGAGGATCGATTGGACGACCTCGGCCTCGCGCGCCTCGTGGACGGCCACGTGGTCGACTTCCGACCTCGGGGGAGTTTTGCGAGGGGAGAGCGTGAAGCCTGGCTCCGGACGGGGCCCGCTTGGCGCGACGTCGGCGGTGTTTCGATGTCTTTGGATCTGGTCCGCGCCATCCCCGACCTCCTGCCCGGACTTGCCGTCGCGGACGTGGATCCCACGCTCACTCTGCGCGCATCCGCAGGACAACTAGGCTTGTCGGTCGGCGCGCACGACCTCGGCGCCGCGACACGCTGGTTGCGCCTGCGTCGACCTGATGAGTGGGCGGCAGCCTCACGCGCGGTCACCGCGCCCGACGGCGGGAGGTGGCGCGACCAGCTCTGCCTGCCAGTACCGATTGAATCCTCTCGCCTTGGTCGAAGCACGGTGCGTGCGGGAGACGTGGGGTGGGACGAAGTCGCGCACGGCGTCACCATCAGCGGCGTGCTTGTCCGCAGCGCTTATGTCGCCCAGAGTGCCCTCACGAATGGGTCTTCCGTCCACGGGAGTTGGGTCGTAGGTGCCCAAGGCAAGCTGCACGCGCTCAACGCCCGAGTCTGCCGGTCCCGGGGCACCGTCGTGGTGACGGACGGGGTGACCCTTGGGCCCTGACGCGTTGGCGGATTCGCCTCCCGGCTCTGTGCCCTGGCGGGTCTCCGGCATGGTGCGCCTCGGGAGAACCCATGGCTGGGCGCCGACGACCGGGGGCGCCCACGATCTGCTTGCTGCCTGGCTCTCGGCCTTTGGTCATCCACAACTTCGCAGCCAAGCCAGAGGCATCGCGGAACGGTGGTTGCCGGGCCAAACCGGACGGGCGGTGTCCGACCCAGGGGCCTCGCTCGCGACCTGGGATCCTGCCTCCGACCCGCTTCGGCTGGACCGAGCAAGTTGGGTTCAAGCGCTACAGGGTCCGCTTCCTGGCAGCGTTCTGTCCCTGCGAGGCTGGGTGCGCGCTGCGTTTGAGGTGGGCCGAAACGCTGCGGACGTTGCAACCGCCGTAGACGACCGGTGGATGGACGTAGGGAAACGCTGGGCCCATCCAGCATGGCGAGCCGGTTCTACCGCGATGCTTCCGGCTGTGACCTACCCCACACTTCCCGACCTCGAACCCAAGGCCTGGGCGGAAGCGTCCTGGCAAAAAGGACGTGTTCTCGCCGTGGTCGGCCCCGCCGCGGCAGGAAAGACCACGCTCGCACGGAAACTCGCCCTCGAATTCGGGGCCACCTTCGTCAGCGCCGACGACAGCAATTGGCCTGGACCAGGAAATCGCTACGATTTCGTCGATGGGATTCGCCGGTCCTGGGTCAACGGCCCTGGGTTGGTGAACGATGGTGCCCTGGCCCAGGCCATCGATGCCGCGCCAGGCCGGGTCGTAGTCGAAGGATGTTTCGTAGGCCTGGACCCACGCATCGCCGATCGAGTCACGAGCACGCTTCTCGTGATTCGCGACGACGTGGACCGCCTGACCGCTGCGTTTCTGCGCGACAAGCACCGAGGATTCGATGTGGTGACCGACATTTGCGCCAAGGCGTTCCACGAAGACATCGACGGAATTGCACCCCTTGCAACTCGCGCCGCCGGCAGGTTTAGGGCCCGCGTCAAAAACCTCCCGCGTCGGTAGGGGACGGCGGCGGCAGGACGTCGTTCTCCGGCCACAGGTCGCGATTCTTCGCGCTTGCGGCGAAATAAACGGCTTTTCTGGCTCGGTTCATGGCGCCAAGTGGCCGCATCTCTTCGACTGCATGCCACGGGTCGAACGCGAGCCGTTCGACGCTGGCGCTCACAGCCAGTCCACTCGCAGACTGGAGGTCGGTCCTTGGGATCGAAAGCGTTCCGACGTCGACCCAAGGACTGGGCCAGTCCACAGTGGGGTCTTCGATCGGCGTTTCAACCGGATCCGACCACAGCTGGACCCGAATGCGCCAGGAGGCCCCCTCTCGCAGCCGCGTAGCGAGGTCACCGCGGATGCTGGCAGGTACCACGCCGTCAGCGACCTCAGGCGCAAGGGAGAACCGCGCTGCCGCAGGACCGAGCTTGAACGGCAACATGGACCAAAAGTGACTGGCAGGAAAGCCCGAAAATCTGGCACTCGTTGAAGTTGAAAATCCCTTGAGGATAACGAACGCTCGTGCCAGACCCACGGCTTGCGTGAAGCGCCATGCCGTTGCGAGCGCGCCGCCCGGCGCGGCACAGGCGATCAACGTCACGAACTCCTCTGGCGTGCGAATCGCCGTGCGCGGCGTCTGATTGAACAAGAAGTCAACGGTCTCCGCATCACCAATGAGCTTGTTGCCCGGCACACCGAGAAGCTTCAGGGCGAATCCTCGAACGTCAGGTTCGTCCTTGCGAACGCGGCCGAGGCTCCCGTTCGAAAATCGCGCGTAGCACCCCCAACGGGCCCCCGGCAGGAACGGGCCGACGTGCAGGTCCGGATGGAGAACTTCCGCGAGATCAGCCCGAATCGCCACTTCGCCGAACGCGCCCGCGTGCCCTTCACGGTGCACCGCGCGCGCCCGTTCGCCATACAAAGCGTTGCTATTGGCTTGCACCGTCGCCAACACTTGGCCTAACCTCGCGAAACGTTCCGGCTCATCCGGTGCGACCGTCTCGCGCCAACCTGTCGCGTACGTCGGACTCACGAACGATTATTCCTCGCGAACGTCCATCTTGCCGTCGCCATCGGTGTCCATGGCGGTGCGGATGACAGTGCCGTCTTTGTTGAAACGCTCCCACACATCGATGCGGCCATCCCCGTCTGTGTCCCGTTCCTTCCGATCGAGAAAGACCGCGCCCACACCGTCGGTGTTGTAGTATTTGTAGACGTTGGCTCGACCGTCGAAATCGGTGTCGTATTCGGACAGAACGCGCACCCCGCCCTCGTAGTGGTCTGCGGCGTCGATCCGGCCGTCAAAGTCGCTGTCGAGCTCTTCGCGCTCCAGGACGCCGGCCTCGTCGTAGTAGGAAATCACATCTACGCGCGTGTCCCGATCCAGGTCCAGTTCTTTGCGGACCAACAGCGGCTCCGCTTCCGCGCGTTGGCGAAGGTAATTGAAGACCTCGGGTTTTCCGTCACCGTCGAAATCAATCGTCTGCGTGATCAACCCCTCGGCGGAGGTTGTAAAGGCGATGACCTGCTTGGCTACGGGCTCATCGGACACCTGTTTGGCTTTCTTGGCGAGCGCAGTACCGCTGACCAACAAGAGCGCCATCGCCGCCCACGGGTGCATGTTTCCTCCGATCTCCATCGACTCTAGCCCTTCCGTGGCGTCCTGCAATACAGCGGCAGCGGGGGAGGGAACGTGGGTGAGAGGGAACGGCTCGTGCTCGTGGACGACGAGCCTGTAATCCTCAACCTCTTGGCATCCGTCCTGGATGGCGAGGACTACGACGTGGTGCCGTGCGCTGACGGGCGCACCGCGTTGTTCGAGATCGATAAGGGATGCGACGTCCTCCTCACCGACAAGAATCTGCCGGACGTGAACGGTCTGGACTTGTTGAAGCGGGCGCGCGAACGCCACCCGGATTGCGAGGGGATCATCATCACGGGCTACGCCTCCTTGGACACGGCGTTGGCAGCGATGCAACTTGACGCCTTTGACTACATCGTCAAACCGCCGAAGGATATCTTTGAGGTCCGCCGCAAGGTGCGTCAGGCCTTTGACCGCGTTCGCATGCGTCGCGAGAATCAAAGGCTGCTTCGGCGTCTCGAAGTACAAAACCAGGAGCTCCAGACCGCGCTCGACCAATTGCGCGATGCGCAGGACGAGCTGATCCAGAGCGAGAAACTCGCTGGGATCGGCACGTTGGCCGCTGGAATCGCACATGAAGTGGCGAGTCCGCTGTTCGGCGTGCTCGGGCTCGCCGAAGCGATTCTTTTGGAGGACGATCCGGAACTCGTCCGGGGGTATGCGCGCGAAATCGTAGACTACGCGAAGACGATCCGGGAAATCGTCACCCAATTGTCCGGCTACAGCCGCAGCGCGGAACGGGAAGGACATACCACCGTGGACCTGTTGCGCGTGGTGGAGGACGCCGTCCGCCTCGTAGTTCGCTCGGTTGGATTTGATCCGGCACGGGTGCAGGTTCGTGGCCCTGCAGATCTGTATTTGAACGCTCGAACCACCGAAATTGCTCAAGTCTTCGTGAACCTCGTTAAGAACGCTGTGGAAGCTGTCACGGAGCAACATCTCGGTGAGGGCGGTGCCGTAGACATCACACTTGGGCGAGCCGACGACGTCATTTGGGCCACCGTTTCGGACAACGGGATCGGGATTCCTGCAGACCGCGTTCACGCGATTTTCGATCCGTTCTTTACGACCAAGCCCCCCGGTCGTGGCACCGGACTTGGCCTCAACATCGTGTACCGCATCGTGACAAAGTACCGCGGCCAGGTGGCCGTGGAGAGTGAAGCGGGCCGTGGCACACAAATCACGGTTCGTTTCCCGTGCGGCGGGTCGGTCCAGCCCTGATGCGGCTGTGGCTGCGCCTCGTTGGCATCCTTGCACTCGTAGCGGTCACCGGACTTGTGGCGATGGGTGCCGGAGCCATGCGAATCGCGACGACCCGGCAGATCGCCGCAAATCAGGAGAAACTGGTCCGGGAAGCGCGGTCGCAAGCGGGCGCGGTCAATGGTTGGCTTCGTGCCCAGGCGGACGGGCTGGATGGCTTTCGGCGCGCGTTTCGGGAATCTCTCGGGGACCTTCCGCCGGACTTGCAGACCGGACTGCTTCGTGCCGCCCACCGGGGCGTGCGATCGGCAGCCACGGTCGCGTTGGTCGATTCGGACGGCGTCGCCGTGGTACCGCCCGCCTTTGTGACCGGCGCCGGTGACCGACCTGAAGGAAGTGAAGCGCGGGCTACCGCGTTTCTCGAGCACATTGTCATGCGGGAAGCGCTCACCCAGGACGTGTGGCACTCGGAGCCTTGGATCTGGCCTGGCGCTCGGTCGCCAAGCATAGCGCTGTCGATTCGAGCGTCTGAAACGCCCGTGCTTCTTCTCGTCGCTGAGATTGAGCTGTCGGTAGTGACCGAGTTGGGGGCGTTGTCTACAGGCGATCACCTGGTTTCCGTCGTCACCGGGGATGGGCGCGCCATGGCCGTCGCCGAGCACGCCTTGCTGGACGTAGACGCGCTGGCCGGGTTGTTGGGCACGGACGCGCAGTGGGCCTTTCGACCGGCCAGTGGCGGGCAGGTGTACGGGGCTGTAGCGCCGGTTCCAGCCACGTCGTGGACCGTGGTCATCGCAGAAACCGACGCAGAAGCACAACGCGCCGCTGGGGAGATTCGTTCCAGCATGGGCGCGATCCTTACGCTTGTGCTCGCAGGCGCCCTCGCAATGGGCGCGCTCGCGGCGCAGACGGTCTCCGAGCCGCTCGGTCGTTTGCGCGACGCTGCGCTGCAGGTCGCAGAGGGCCGGCTCGGTCACAGAACCGATGTGGCGAGGTCGGACGAGATTGGCGAACTCGCAACCGCGTTCAACCTCATGTCGAGCCGACTCCAACAAAACAACGCCGAGATCGAGGCGCAGCGCGCGGAGATCGAGGCCTTCAACCGCGAACTGGTTGCGCGCGTGGATGAACGAACCGCACAACTCCGGGAGGCGCAGGCCGAGCTTGTTCGGCAGGGGCAGTTGGTAGCGGTGGCAGAGGTCGGCGCTGGCCTCGCCCACGAACTCAACAACCCGCTGATGTCCGTCTTGGGGATTGTTCAAATCGTCAAAGCGCGGGCCTCTGCCAAGGATGCCTTGCTGCTGCAGGACGTGGAAACGGCCGCTTTGCGGTGTCGCGACGTCGTCGCCACCATGGTTCAACTCGAAAAGAAGGATTCGGAGCCGAACGGCGAAACCGGGGTAGACCTCGCCGCGGTCACGAGAGAAGTCGTTTCGACGGTGGCTGCTGCCTGGCAAAATCGCGGGTGCGTGATCGAAATGGGCGAAGAACCGGCGGACGTATTCGTGCAGCTAGAACCTAGACAATGCGGACGGGTATTGGCTCAGGTCGTCAACGCGCTCAAGGCCGTTGTCGATCCGGGCACCCGGGTGCGTGTGGCCGTGATCGCCGCGACTGGCTTCGGCACCGTCACGTTCATTGGAGATCGCGCTTTTGGGGTCCAAGCCGAACGCAGCGATGACCGCCAGGCGGGTGCATTTGCCGTGTGGGCCGCGCGGCAGGCGGTCGTAGATGCGGGTGGACGGCTTCATGACCCGGCACACGGGTGGCGCCTCGAACTTCCGGTGGCACGTTGAACCGAAGGGGCGCACTGGTCCTCTTGACTAGCGGTTTGCTGGTCGTTGGGGGCGCCGTGTGGCGGTACGCAAGCGTGGGCTCCTCTGACGTGGAGGTCGTCGTTCTGCAGGTGGCCGGCGGGGTCACGCTCGACGGCACGAAGGGGCAGCATGCGGCGCGCGTCGGTACGGTTCTAGCCGCCGGGGATCGCGTACAAACCGGCGACGATGGCAAGGCGGTCCTGCAGATTGGGAACAAATCCCAAGTGCAGATCTCGCCTCGGTCTGACGTCGTCGTGCGTGGGGTCGATGCAGAGGGCGTGCAACTCACGCTTGCGAAGGGGCGCATGCACGCGACTGTTCATCCAGAGGACGGCGGCTTGCGCGTTGCGGCAGGAAAGCAGGAGTTGCTCGCTCTTTCTGCGGACTTCGACGTCGGTGTTGCGGAAGGACTCGTGCAGGTTCGCACGGATCGCGGCTCCGTCGCTATTTCTGGCGCAGACGTGGATGCCGTGACCCAAGGAACGGAGGCCAACTTCGTCGGTCGGCATGGCACAGTCGGGCCTGTTCCCACCGAGCTTTTACTCGATGTCCCCTGGCCCGAAAGGTCGCCCACGCGGGACGGCACTGCGACTGTAGAGGGCCGCACAATCGCGGGCGCAACGGTTCGGATCACCGGACGATTCCCCGGCGAAGTGGTAGCCGTGGCCGATGCCCGGGGTCAGTTCAGCGCCGTCGTACCTCTCGTGGAGGGGTCCAATGGAGTGGTGGTCGTCGCCACGGATGCGCTGGGTCGCGAGCGCAAGGTGGATGGCGTGGTGGCGAACCGCGACACGACTGGGCCGGCCTTCCATGGTGGCGCAGTCTACGAGCGCTAGAGCGGCGTCCGAGCAGGTTGATGGGGTGTCGCTGGCTCTGCGCCTCGGTCACGGGCGGGTGTTCTGCCTGTTTGTGGTGGGGCTGCTCGGCGCGTTCCCTGCGTGGGGCAAGCCCGTCGAAATCAGTTTGCCGAAGGGTCCGCTTCGGCCTGGGGTTCCAGGCCTGGTTTGGGTCGCTGCCGCAGAGGGCGACCCCACCCTCACCGCGCCGGGCGCCGCCATCCGTGCGCTTCCTTCGCCCGGCCTTTCCATGCTTGCGGCCGAGGTCACCGCGCCACTGAACGTGTCGACGTTGACGCTGCAGGCGGTGTCCCTGGGAACCACAGAAACCCGTGTGGTCTCCGTGTCGATTCCGGAGGCCTCGTCGCTGGAATTGTCGGACCACAGCGACGCTAGCACGCGGTTCGCCAGCGTCTCGCTCTCGGTTTCCGGTGCTTCGTCGGCATGGACGTCGGAGGGGCAAGTCGCTGCGGAGAAATCGGGAATCGTCTTGACGCCGAGTGGTGGCACGGCACCCCGCGTCATCGGCGTTGCAGCGCGGCGGACGGGCGAGGACCGCCCCGTCTTTTCCGCCGTTCGACTGCGGGCTCGGGTGAGCCTACCCTACGTGGTCGAGGCTGGTGCGAGGCTGTCGGTCACCGTGTCGGGACGGGCTTACGGCCCTTTTCTGGCCGACGCGGAGGGTCGAGTCGAGGCCGCCATCGATCAGTGGCCCGGTGAGACCAGCGGCGACGCTGTTTTCACAGACGCGTTGGGCAACGAGACACGCGCCGTTCTGCCATTGCCCGGGGGGAACGTGCCCGTTTTGCTCGTCGTACCACCGGCCGTTGGCGGGTCGTACGCTTGGTTGCACGTGTGGAGTCCCGACGGAAACGACTGGCACGGGCCCGCGCCGCACTGCACAGGAAGCGGCGCGGAACTATCGGTGCTGCCTCTGGGATCCGGAGAGTTCGCTGCGTTGCTGCCGGACGTGGACCCAGCACACGGGTGGAGCGGCACGTGCACAGTGGCAAACGCCACGTCGCCGCTGAAAGTAGACGCGGCTGAGGGACGTCCTGCGCGTTTGTCGTTGCGCGTCTGGCCTGACGAGTTGGACGCAGATTTCCCGTCCGCGGAGATCCGCGCTGTTGTCGAAGACGCGACCGGGGAAAGGCTCGCGTTGCATGGCTTGTCGGTCACCGCTTCTCGCGGCGAGGTGCGGGTAGACCCTGACAATTCCGATCAGCGCACGTTTCTCGCGGAATACGTCGGCGTCGTCTCGCCCGACTTTGCCCCCGACGAAATCGTGGCGGTATTGACGCCAGGCCCAGGCGCCGGCGCCGTCGCTTCGTTGAGCACTGGCGTGAGCCGATGGGACGAGAGCGGTGCGATCGTGTGGGCTTTGGCGCTTGACGACCAACAGCGACCCCTGGCCGACGTCGCGGTGTCGTGGATCCTGTCAGGCCAACCTGGGGTCGGGCGAACAGGGACAACAGGCGTTGCCGTGGGCAGGGTGCTTACGCCCAACGAAGGCGGAGCCGCGCGACTTTTGGCGACCTGCGGCGCCGTAACGGCAGAGCGCGCCGTGCGAACGAAAGGGCCCTTTCTTACGGCCTTCACAGCGCCCCAGCTTCAAAGCCTACGAACTGTACAGTTCAAGCACGGGCGCGCAGTGGCCGTCGGCATTGAGGTCCATCCTTCCGTCGTCCGATCCGAAGCGGGCGTGAGTGCGAAAATCCTCATCACCGTGCGGGATCGAACCGGCTTGGACGTTTCCGAAGCACCTCAAATCGTCGCGTCGGAAGGAGAGGTCGGACCTGTCGAGCGGCTCGCCAACGGTGGTTGGGAGGCCTCCTTCAGTCCTGAACAAGGCGGTCGCGCGCGTCATGTTGAGGTGTCAGCCGAGGTTGCTGATGTCCGTGCGTCCACGACCGTCCAGGTCGACCCGGCGCCCATCCGAGGGAGCGCCGGCATCTGGTTCGGCGGAATGACCAACTTTGGGCGTGTCCTCAGTCCGGCCGGGGGACTGGACGTCGACCTGAACCTGGGTCGTCGGAGCGATGTGGCCTTACGCCTAGGTGGGGCGCTCTGGGGCGCGCGCGCCGACGTCATCACGTCGGCCTCGGAGCAACGTTTGGCTTCCATCCTGTACCCGGTCCACGCTGCTGTCCTGCTGCAGCGTGAGCGGAGGGGCCTTTCCGCTTGGGCAGGCGCAGGGGGAACGGCCGCCCTGGAATCGCTGCGCGTTTGGTCCGGAGACCAGGTCGTCGCCCAGGGCATCGGTGCCCGTGGCGGCCCGATTGTCTTCGCCGGTCTGGGGTGGCGAACCGGTACCCACGGGCAGATCGCCGCGGAGTTACGCAGTGCATGGTTGCTTGGGTTTCCAGCGAGCACAGGCTTCGTCGGGAATTTAGGCGGCATCGGGGCCGGTTTCGGCTACCGTGAGGTGTGGTAGCACCATGTTCCTGCTGCTCGCCGCTTGTGCACCTACGTTGCCCGACCCAGTCGTCGAGCGAGTCACGCCGGATTTCGCCTGGTACGGCGACGCCAGCGATGTCACCGTGCTCGGGCAAGGATTTGTACCCGGCCTGAGAGTGGATGCCGGCGGCGGCGACCCCCAGATTCTAGACAACTGGAACGTCAAACTCGTTGCCGGGACGGACGTGCTGCCGTTGCTCGACGTCGAGCTCGTGCACGACGACCAGATCGATGCGTCCATTCCCGCGGACTGGCCGGTCGGTGTGTACGACGTCGTGGTCACCTCCGGGGACGGCCGAACAGGTCGACTCGAAGGGGGTTTTACGCTCACGGAGACGCGTGCCGACCACCTCGACGCCCAATCCGACGACACGTTTCTGGTAGGGCAGCTATTGGTCGTCGACATCCATCTCTTGGACCGAGACGAGGGTCGGGTCTTTGAAGACCTGGAAGTAGAGGTGGAGGTCGCGACCGAGTCTGGGGCCACGGTAAGCGTCGGCGGACTGGTAGATGCCGTCGAGGTAGACCCATGGCACACCAGCGGGCACATTGGCACCACCGGCGAAGTCAAACTCTTTGTCGAAGCGAACGCTCCGGACCTGATCACGCTGACCGTACGGCCACTCGACCCGCTTTCGCCGATCAAGGGCGTCGAGCACACTGTCGTTGCCGAACCCGACGAAGTTGCGTCGTTGTATCTGGGGCTGCCCTCCGACCCGTTCGAGGCCGTAGCGGGCGAGCCGTTCGACGTGATCGTTGAGCTGAGAGACGCGAACAACTTCCTCGTTCAAGAATCTGAGGATGTCACGCTACGAACTGGCTGCAACGAAGACATTCAGGAGGTGCAGATCCTCAATGGCACCGCGGTCGTCACGTTTACGCTAACGCGCGCCACCGACGCATTGTGCACGTCGCAACAAGTGACCTCGGAGTCCCCTCCGGGCGCTTCTGCCACATTTCCCGTGCTTGCGGGGCCGCTCGACCGTTTCATTGTCGACGTTGGGGGCGGGGCAGTTGCCGGCAAGTCGGTAGACGTTTCTGTACTTCCGCTGGATGCATTTGCGAATTCCATTTCTTATGCCGGTGCGTTGACCTTTGACGATGGGTTCCAGACGGTTCCGGATGCGACGTGTGCGGTAGGCACCAATGACGTGCTTGCCTGCGAATTTACGCCTTTTCACGCCGGTACCGCACAGCTCACGGTCGATGGCGACGGCATCTTCGGCACCTCGGCGACCTATTCGGTCCTTGCCAACCCGGACCCGGTCGAACTCGATGTCGAAATCGGTTCGTCAACGGTCGTGGCCGGCGTCCCGTTTCGCGTTGAGCTCACGGCCTACGACGCGTGGGGCAACCCGATCGCAACTGGCCTGTTTTCGCCGTTCCCGGTCACCGCAGGTGGGGACCCGGTCACGTGCGAGAATGCGGGCGCGGAGCTCGATGGGAGCGCGCTCTTGCTATGCACGCTCACGCGGGCCAGCATCGGCGTGGCGCTCACCGTCGGTGCAGCCGACGTCGAAGGCAGCTCCGAGCCCCTGTCGGTTGCCAATGGTCCGCTCGCCCGCGTCGAACTCAGCGCGCCCGACACCGTGCCAGCCGGTGCCTCCTTTATCGTCTCCGTGGCAGCGTTTGACGCCTATGACAACGCGTACGTCGTCACCGCGGACCCGGTCGTTCAGCTTGCGGACAGCTCAGGGTCTCTGTCGCCGTCGAGTGTCACGCTGGACCCCAGTGGTGCGGGATTGGTGTCGGCGGTGATCACGGTAGCCGGAACTTCCGTCATCGCAGCCGTGCAGGCCGGCGTGACGTTCGGTGTGAGCGCGGAAATCGATGTGGTGGCGGCGACGGCGGATCACTTGCTCGTGGACGTGTCTGAGCCCTGGATTTGGGTCGGTGAAGCGCTACCCGTGCAGGTTGAAGCGGTGGACGCTTTTGGAAATCATGTGGAGTCTGTGACTGCAGCTGGGGTTGCCACGTCACGCATCGCTGGGGCATTGCCGGCAGCATTCAGTATGGTCAATGGGTTTGCGACGTTGACGCACACGTGGTCGGACGTCGCGTCGGCGGATGTGCTTGATGCCGCAGTGTTGGGTTTGCAGGGAGAAAGCGGCCCCCTGCTCGTCGTGGCGCACTGCGACGCCGGTGGACCTGAGCTCCAACTCAGCTTCGCCGGCAGCGATGAGCCCGTGGTTTGCCTTGTCGCCGGCACGGCCAACATTCTGGCGGATTTTTCCTCCTCCGTTTCGGGGACGACGCCGATTGATACTTGGGGCCTTTCTTTTGACGATGGCACGTCGGTCTTGGGCGCGACTGCCACGCCGTCGCTCACACGGTTCGAAGTGGGTTCCGCGGCGGTTCGCGCGTTGGTGGCCCAGGAAGACGGGTGTGCTGCGGAGAAGGAGGTCACGGCCTGGGTCGGCCTGGACGACGGCTCGGTCACGGGACCCGTTGTGATGTCCATCGACGATCCCGAGCTGGACGTCTCTGACGGGCTCACCACAGTGCGAGTGACGGGCGCCACGGATTGCACGGGTGACTTGGCGGTAGGCGCCGAGATCCAAATCCGAACAGACGTAGGGGTCCTCAGCGCCGTAACGCCTTCGGGCTTTGGGCTGACCCTCCTGACGAACGCGAGCGGCGGTGGCACGGCTACGCTCAGCACAATCGGGGCCGACACGGCGGTGGATGGGACCGCGTTGGCGTGGGTGCCGTCTGGGTCGGCCGGAGGGTACGTCGCATTTTCCGTCGTCGGAGACGATCAGCGGCCCGTGATTTGGACCCAGACCCCCGTTGGTTTTTTCGACGGGCCCGTGGCGTCCATTACTTTTGTGTTTTCCGAACCGTTGGCGCCCTCCTCCGTGACGGATGGCGTGGTGACCCTGGAGGTGGACGGCCTGCCTGAGTCGCTGGGCGACGTCACCCTCGACGCAACTGGAACCCTGTTGACTTTCGTGCCGCTCCTTCCAATTCCAGAGGGGTCGCTGGCTGCGATCACGGTGACCGACGAGGTGCGGGACGTAAGTGGTCTCCGTCTAGACGGCGCATTTGTGGGAGACCGTTCAGCGTACCTCGCGTATCTAGGTGCGGTGTCGCCGCTCGACGCACCGACCACCTGTTCTGTTTCGAGTCCGCTCTCAGCGATTATTCGACCCGATGGTGACGCTGGCGCAGGCAGTGAAGCCGACGAAGTCACAGTCGCCGTCGCCACTGCGGTCACATCTTCGTGGTGGGTTGTGGACGTCAGAGACCCGCTCACGGGCCAACTGTTGAGGGTAGACCACGTGATTCCGGTAGGTCCCGAGGACACGATCGTGTGGGACGGACGCGATCAGTCGCGTAGGGTGCTCCCAAACGGCCTATACACACTGACCGTCGCGGCCGATGACGGAGTGGGTGGGCGGGGAACGCCCTGTGTGGTTTCGGTAACGGTGGACAACGTGGGGGTGTTGTGAACGACGTTGGAGAGCCGGCCCCGACAGACAAAGTAGCGGCGCTCGCCGAACTGGGGCTGTTGGCGGCGACGCTGGTGCACGAGTTGCGTCAACCTTTGTTCGCAGCGCGGGGAACCCTACAGTTGGCACCCGCTGACGGTGCAGCGGCGCCGGCGATTTCAGACGCACTTCGGCATTTGGCGCATGCGCAAGCCCTCCTGGACCACTACGGCGCGCTGGGCCGTTCTTCCGAACCGTTTGCTCTGGTGGACCTGTCCGAGCGCGTGTCGGCCGCGGTGGACCTCATCTCGGCAACTGCTCGCCAGTCCAACGTCACCGTGCGGCATTCGTTTCCTGAACGTATCCCTTGGATTCGAGCGCGACCTTCCGCCGTGACGCAGGTCGCCACGAATCTGGTTCGGAACGCTGTCGAAGCTGCGGAGTCGGTGGCGGGCGGTCAGGTCAACATCGAAATTCGCCGGGAAAACGACGTGGTCGTCCTGGTCATCGACGACAATGGCGGCGGGGTCCCGGAGGCTGTACTCGCGCGGCTCGGTGAGCCGTGGGTCTCCACGAAGGGTGCCAACGGCACAGGACTCGGTTTGTACCTGAGCGTTCGACTGGTGGCGGAGGTGGGCGGCGAGCTCAAGATCGACAAGAACGAGATGGGCGGTGCGTCCGTTCGCGTCGTCTTACCTGCGGCGTAGACGCACCGCTTTCAGTCCGGTTCTTTCTCCGTCTCGTCTTCACCGTCCTCGCCCGCGACGACCTCGTCCGTGGGCATTCCGTCAGCCCCAAATCCGAGGAAGAAAGCAGCTTGTCCGCTTTCCGTATCCGTGGGGTCGAGCTTGCTGGCCGTGGAGAAATGGAGGCGTGACTCCTCCAACGTCGCTCTAAAGACAGCGGCGTCCCCAAAAACCATGTCATCGCTTTCTGCTCGGCGACGAAGAATTTCCCCTAGCATGCGGTGGGCCAGTGCCCGCACGTCTTCCTCCACCAGATCTTCCATCCACAAGCCGGTTGAACTCAGGTGTTCGAGCCCTTCTCGAGCGTGGCCTTCGGCGTCGTCGAGCCGCTCCGTAGCTAAGAGAAGGTGCGCCAATTCCAGGTGAGGCTCGGCCAAGCGAGGCTCGGTTCGGATCACCTTGCGAAGCATCTCCTCCGCTCGGTCGATGTCGCCCCCCGCATGTACGGCCACCGCTTCGAGGAAATCTACCCCAAGTTTGTCCAAATCGATTTCTTGATTCATCTAGGTTCTCGGTTCGTCGAAGGGGGACGCGAATGGGTCCGCGGCGGGCGGTGGTTGACCAGGCCGGCGGGTGCCAGTCGTGGCGACCACCACGTTTCGGGCCACCCACAGCACGAGCCTCGGCGCCAGAAACCTGCGGATGGGGGGCAACAAGATGAGAATGCCGGTCAAGTCGGTCAGCACGCCCGGCGTGACAAGCAGGAGTGCTCCCACGAGAACGAGGGCGCCTTCCGCGATCCGAGGTCCAGGAGACACGCCCTGCTGAAGGTCTTCCACCAGTTGCCGAAGCACGCCAAGGCCCTCGGTTCGCGCCAACCATGCGCCCAATAGGCCGGTGCCGAGCACAAACAGCAGCGTGTTCGTGGGGCCAATGCGGACGCCAACCTGGAGCAACAGCCACAACTCGATAGCTGGAACGATGGTGAAGAGCGCGAGAAGTCTCAGCACGACGCTTTCGCTTCACGCCATGCCCGATCCACCTCGTCGGCGTCTGGGTCGGTCACGTTGTCACGGGCCAACGCGGCTTCTGCATAGCGGAAACGTTGTTCAAACCGCACCAGGGCGCCGCGCAACGCATCTTCTGCGGGAGCGCCGACATGCCGACCGAGGGACGAAAGTGCGAACAACAGGTCGCCCAACTCCTGCTCCACGGCAACGCGGTCGCCAGAGGCGAGTGCTGCGTCAAGCTCTGCAAGTTCTTCAGCCACCTTCATGCGCACGCCGCTCACGTTCGGCCAGTCAAATCCGCGGGCGGACGCCTTTTCGCCGACACGATGCGCACGAAGCAGGGCAGGGAGGGCGTCGGGCACACCGTCGAGCGCGCTCGTGCCCGTCTTGCGTTTGTTCTTCTCCCAGGCGGCCAACGACCCGTCGTGGCGCCGGCCGTCGTCGAACAATCCCGGGTGGCGCGACATCATCTTGCGCGTGGCGGAAGCAGGGATGTCGTCGACCGTGCCATCGCCTGCGTCCTCACGGGCCAACCCGAATGAAATCAACAGGAATAACGCGTCACCGAGTTCGTCCCGAAGCGCGTCGGGGGACGTGTCGATGGCAGCAAGCACTTCATACGCCTCCTCGAGCCAATAGGGCCGGAGCGAATCGGCCGTCTGCGCTCGGTCCCAGGGGCATCCGTCGGTCGCCCTCAGGCGCCGTACCACCGCGACCAAGCCCTCCCAGGCAGAAGCGTGCATACGCACCCCTAACGTGGCGTTGTTTGCCCCTCGTCTGGGCACGTGCTCCGCACTACGGTGCCGAGGCGTGGAGCTTTGGGTGCAGGCAGAACCTCATCCGTTCGGCGGTTTCTGGATGATCGAGCAGATCGCTGTCGGCGGCATGGCGGAAGTGTGGCGTGCACGCGCCTACGGCCTGGCCGGATTCGAAAAGATCGTCGTTATCAAGAAGATCCTTCCTCAACTCGCGCGGGATGAGGAGTTCATCCGCCTGTTTATCGACGAGGCGAAGATCCTCACGAACCTTGTTCACACCAACATTGTTCAGGTGTTTGAGCTCAATCAGATCGACGGCGTCCATTACATTTCGCTTGAGCACGTGACAGGGCTCGACCTCGCGCGACTGGTCTCAAGAGCAAAGCCAAAAGGCCCGTTTCCGGTCGCGCTCGCGCTGTTCGTGTGTTGCGAGATGCTCAAAGCGCTGGCGTTCGCCCACACCCGGCTCGACGACGAGGGCCGCCCGCTCAACATCGTTCATTGCGACATCAGCCCGCAAAACGTGCTGGTGTCCAACGCGGGTGAAGTGAAACTCGCGGATTTTGGGATCGCCCGTTGTGCCTTTCAGTCCCGCGCCCTGCACGATGTCGTTCGCGGAAAGTACGCGTACATGAGCCCTGAGCAGGTAGACGGAAGGCCGCTAGACGGTCGTAGCGACCTATTCAGCCTAGGAATCGTGCTGTTTGAGTTGTTGACCGGTCGGCGGTTGTTCAAGGCCTCAAACCGAGAAGAGACGATTGGGCGCGTGCGAAAAGCGGAAGTTCCTAGCCTTCGCGCCTATCGACCAGAGTTGTCCGACGATTGCGAAGCGATGGTCCTGCGCGCCTTGGCGCTGCACCCGGATGGCCGGTTTCCGGACGCCGCCCTGATGTTGGAGGAGATGGGCGCACTGATGGTCCGAGAAGGGCACCGCGCCACGCACGCAGACCTGGCGGCATTCCAGCGAGGCGTCACCGGAGAATCTATTCACAATGCGGACCCAGGCGCGCCGCCTCCGCCGCCGCGTGGCGTCGTGGTCTTGGCTGCCGAGATCGCACCTCCGCCCCGTTCCATGGCCACACCGCGTGCCACGTTGGCCAGTGTGTTTCAAGAGGTTGCAGGCCTGCTGAATGCGTCCAACGGGACCGTATGGGAAGCGGAGGACGGGTCTCTGACGGTCGTGTGGTGGGCAGATGACCTCGCAGCCACCGTCGAGGCTGCCGTCGCAGCAACACTGGCCTCCCGCGACGCCGTGCGACGTGCGGGTTGGCGACTTTCTGCAGGCCTCGCGCCAGGCGTCGTCCGTTTGGCCACCGGCTCAGACCGGCCTCCCGACGGCTGGGAACTCGCAGGCCCGTTTTACCTCGCGCGTTGGATGATGAACTTCAGTGCCCACGGTGGTCGCCCACTGTTGACGGAAGTCGCGGCGAAGCAGGTAGCGGCCCGGGTCTCCGTCAATCGTCTCGGCAGAATTTCCATCCTGGGAAATCGATATATTCACCTCTATGAAATGGACGGATGAGCGTGTTTCCTACGGTGTTGTTGTTCGATATTGATGGGACGCTTATTACAACTGCCGGCGCCGGGCGCTTGGCGCTCGATCGGGCTTTGGAGGTGGCGACGGGCAGAGCGGGACTCATCGTCCACACGAACCTGGCCGGGGCCACGGACCGCGGCGCGATTCGGGCGGCGCTCCGAAATGGAAATCTGGACGCCGACGACGCAGCGGTGGACGCTGTGCTGGCCGTTTATTTGCCTTGCCTCGTGGCGGCGCTTGCGGACGTTGAATCGCGAGTACATCCAGGCGTCACCGCCGTGTTGGAAACCGTTTGCTCGGTCCCTGGCGTTGCAGTCGGGCTCGGCACAGGCAACATCGTCCTTGGCGCACGCGCGAAACTAGAGCCGTTCGGATTGTGGGACCGCTTTGAATTCGGCGGATTTGGCGACGACGGGGAACTGCGAGCCGATCTGATTCGCTGCGGTGCGGAGCGCGGTGCCGCGCAACTCGGTTTGAGTCGGTCCGACACGCGCGTGGTCATCATCGGCGACAGCACCCGCGACGTGGAAGCGGCCAACGCCATCGGTGCAGAATGCCTGGGCGTAGGAACTAGCGGTTCAGACCTGGTCGATCTCTACGTCACGGGTGCCAAACTGGCCGTAGACAACCTCGCTCACCCTGATGTTCTCGGCTTTCTCCTTGGACGGGCGTCGTGAAAATTTGTATTCTGAACCCTTCCTACGAGGCCTCCAACAGCACGTTCAAGGGCTTCGACCCGCCCTGCGATCCTCGGCCCCACGCGCCAGAGCACCAGTGGGACCAGGTCTTTTTGGACAAGGCGGCTGCGGTCTCTACTATCGTCAAGCTCGCTAGCGCCGGGTATGACCTGTTTTTTCAGTTGTGTGACGGTGCGTGGGACGAGGACCGAGCGGGAATCGAGGTTGTACAATGCCTGGAGCGCTTGGGGTTGCCATTCACCGGCGCCAATTCTGCTTGGTTCGACCCAACCAGAGACAGCATGAAGCGCGTATGCCATGCCACGGGAATCCCTACGCCAGAACACGCGATGGCTCGCACGCGCGCAGACCTCGTCGCCGCCGCTGGCTGGATGACCTTTCCGCTGATCGTCAAACACCCGGCGTCGTACGGGAGCGTGGGGATGACGCGTGCTTGCCGCGTCATGACCGTGGAGGCGCTGATCGAGGAGGGGATGAGGCTCGTAGACCTGTACGGCCAGGTCCTTGTAGAGCGGTTCATCGAGGGGCGAGAGTTCACCGTGTTGGTCTCGGAAAACGCCGATGACCCAGCCCGCCCGCACGCGTACCCTCCGATCGAGTGCCAGTTTCCGGCAGGAGAGACGTTTAAACATTTCGACTTGAAGTGGAAGGATTTCGACGCATTGCGCTGGGTTTCCGTGACCGACCTTGGTGTGGCCGCCCAACTCCAAGATTTCACGGCACGAATGTTCCTTGCTTATGGCGGCCAAGGTTATGGTCGCTGCGATTTTCGGATGGGCAGCGACGGTGTTCTCCAATGCCTGGAAATCAACGCGAACTGTGGCGTCCTTTATCCACAAGACTCGGGCGCCAGCGCGGATGAGATCCTTGCGTTGGATCCGAAAGGCCCTCGCGGCTTCGTTCGCAGCGTGATCGACGCCGCGCTGGCTCGGCATCGCCGCACCCGGCCCGCTTTTGAAATCCGCTGGAGGCCTGCAGCAGGCTGGGGCATGTTTGCCTCGCGTGATTTGTTGCCACGGGACGTGATCGACCGCTGGGAAGAACGCGAGCACGTGCTCGTGACCCGGCGTCAGGTGGCAACATGGTCGGCACAAAAGGCGGATTGGTTCGGTCGCTATGCGTGGCCGCTGACCGATGAGGTGTATGTGATGTGGTCGGCCAATCCAGATCAATGGACGCCCATTGACCACTCCTGTGACCCGAACGGGTGGTTGGAAGGTCTCGACCTGGTCGCTCGCCGCGCAATTTCCGTAGGTGAGTCCATTACCATGGACTACGCTACGTTTTGCGGGCCATTGACGACGCCGTTTGACTGTACGTGCAGCGCGTCACAATGCCGCGGGCGTGTCGGGCCTCAAGACCATCGCAATCCTGAGTTTGTGGCGTTGTATGGAGACCATGTGTCCGATTATGTGCGCCAGGCGCTAAGCCGCGTGCTCGCGTAGACGCATGCGCAACCGTCGAACTGCGGCCCCTGCAATCTGGCAGGCCCTGGACTCTGTGACGCCCAGAACGCGGCCGACGTCCTTCAGACTCATTTCGTGAAGGTAGTACAGCACGATTGCAGTGCGCTCACGCTCAGGGAGCGAATCTACGGCGCCCAGAATGGCGCCACGCGCCTCGGCGTGTTGCCACCGGGTCAGTAAATCCTCGTCCCCGTCAGGTACGACTTCGACCAAGGGGGTGCTGCTGTCTACGCCCATTGGCGCATCCAGCGAGAGCAACTGGCGGATCTCCGAAGCGCCGATGAGGTCGCGGTACTCGTCCCCGGTAATGCCGAGGTGCGTTGCCATCTCATCCGGGGACGGGTCGCGACCCTTCCCCTCCAAAAGCGCCTTACGAGCAGTGGCGATCCGGTCGGCGTGACGTCGAACCGAACGGGGGACCCAATCCGCAGCCCGGAGGGCATCCACGATTGCGCCATGAACGCGGTGACGGGCATATTGTTCGAAGGGGACCGAGCGGGTCGAGTCGAAGCGCTCGACGCTTTCCATCAACCCGATAACCCCCACCGAGATGAGGTCGTCTACTTCCACGGAGCGAGGCAATCGGCTGTGAATTCGGTAGGCGATGGCGCGCACCATCGCGTAGTGCGTCAACACGACATCGCACGTATTTGGCGTCGATTCACTGGCTAGCTGCAGCATGAGATCCTCTCATTGCTACAAGAAGCACAAACCGTGCCAACCACGCTTTCGCTAAAATGACGCATGGAGCGTGCACTCCGCCTGTTTTTGCTATCAGGCGGGAGCCGCCGCTATCGACGCGGATACGGACCGATGACTTGCGGTCTACGCGGGCAGTTCGAGCGCCGTGTCGGGGAGGGTGACAACGGCTTTTCCGTCCCGAGGGACCGAGATCACGGCGCGAAGGGTTCTATGAATCCGAAGCTCGGCGTCGAGGCGGAATTCGCCCGTCAAAGTGCGGGTGAGGAACCACGCGGCGTCCTTCGGTTCCGTCGCGGCGACGGCAGCGACTACGCTGATGCCTCGTTCGGCCGCGCACAGTACTGCGTCAGTCGTCGCCGCGTCGGGAATTTGGTCCACCGCAATGAGGTCGGCGCCCGCGTTGATCGCTGCCCGAACGCCTGCCGCATGGCTGCCCACATCCACGCCGACCTCGCGTTGGGCGACGGTGGCCATGGCGTCACGGTGAAGCGTGGTGATGGCCGACTCAATCACGACGGCATGGCCTCGTTCCCGAGCGTTGAACGCGTGGATGCACGCAGCCAACAGTTCCCGATGCCGGGTGCCACAAACGATCAGTAAGCCAGCGCGGCCTACCAGGCGGTCGACGCTGTCCGGAACGCCCAGATCGGCAAACGACGGTGGATTGCTACGCAGGCATCGAACGACGGCGCTGAGTGTGCCTCGTTGGCGATAGATGCTTGCTCGGAAACGACCCACGCCGGCGACTCCGAAGCCGAACTCCAGGTCGGTCACGGTCGCGCTGGTGAATTCCGTTCCTGCGAGTTGGCCGAGCGACACAGCCACCGAAGTCGCGTCGACGGCCGACAGGGGGGGCGCATTGGCTGGCAACAGGGTGCCCTGGGGCGACCGGAGCATGGGCCGCCCAGGCACCTTGAAGTGCACCTCGACCGCGCCTCCCGCGGCCGCTTCCTTCAATAGCGTAAGCACTGCATCGCGATTCCAGGCCATGGACCCCTCCCTCGCGGCAACTGTGCCGCTGGATACCCATCGGACCGTTCAACTGCCGATTTCAGTGCCTCGCAGCGAAATCAAGCTTTGGACTAGGCCAGTCGCGTTGGGCGGTGTCGCGGTCGCATGCACGGGGAGGCCTGCATCGCCGGCGGCAGCCGCGGTGGAATGACCGAGCGCAACCACCCGGCCCAACGATTGGACTTCCGGACCCACAATCTGGGCGAGTCGTCGGGCCGCCGACGCGGACAGCAGCACCGTGTACGGGACGGGAAGGTGCGCGAGGATCTGGTCCGCTGCACCGGCGGGTTCAGTGTTTCGGTAGGCCAAGATGTCCACCACCTGGGCCCCGGCGGCTCGGAGCGCGTCTGCGAAGCGCGGACCGGCAACGTCACCCCGCGGCAGTACGATCACCTGACCTGAAACGTCACCAAGGGCGGACATCAGCTCGGCACTCGTGTCCGCCATCAAGGGAACCAACCGATCGTGGTGAATCAACCGCCTACGGGTTGCGGAACCCACCGCGGCACACGGCACGCCTCGCCACGTCCCGGGTAAGGCAAGGGCCAATGCATCGGCGCCTGCCACACTGGGCACGACGACGCGGTCGCAAACCGGAAACGCCGCCGCAGCCGAGAGCATGGCAGCCACGTCGAGACTGATTTCAAGCAAGGGTACTTCTACCGCTCGGAAGTCCGCGGCCGCGAGCGCGATGCTCAGGCCTCCCCCGTCCGCTGTTCGGGTGACGAGGACTCGGTCCCTCATTCGAGGGGTCTGGCCTTCAGCAGGTCCTTGGTCAGGTTTTTCTGATGGGCTTCCAGCGTGCCGCCGCCGATCTCCAGGAGCTTCGCATCCCGCCACAAGCGCTCGACGGGGTACTCGCGACAGTACCCAGCCCCGCCCATCACCTGCATCGCGTTGTCCGCGACCTGTTTGCCCACGGGGGCCGCAAACAGCTTGGCAGCGTCGCTCCCCAAACGGTTTTGTTGCTGGGGACCTACGTCGCGCGCCACGTTGTACACCAGACAACGCGCTGCCTCGGCCATCGCGTAACTGTCGGCGATGTAGCGCTGAATCTGTCCGAAAGAGGCGATCGGCCGACCAAAGGCCTGCCGCTCCTGACCGTGGCGGACCATGATGTCGACACAGCGGTCAGCGATACCGCAACTCATGGCGGCTAACGTGAGACGCTCGATTTCGAGGTTGCGCATCATATGAACCAACCCGCCACCCTCGTCGCCCATGAGGTTGGCGGCCGGCACACGGCAGTCCTCAAACACGAGCTCTGACATCGAGGATGCCCTCATTCCCAGTTTCTCGATGTGGTTGGATGTCGTGAAACCAGGGCAGTCGCGATCGACGACAAAGGTGGTGACCCGACCGTCGACTTTGGCGTACACGAGGAAGCAGTACCCCTCGCACCCATTGGTGATGTAGGTTTTGGTGCCATTGAGAACGTAGTAGCCACCGTCCCGGACCGCGGTCGTGGTCATCGCCAAGACGTCTGTTCCTGCGCCCGGCTCGGTCATCCCCATGCCTGCAACCCAGCTGCCGTCTAGCGTCTTGGGTAGGTACCTAACTTTTTGCTCGGCATTCGCTGCGTGCACAAAGTTGTTCACGAACAGCATGCTGTGGGCGAGGTAGGCGAGGCAGAAGCCGGGGTCCGACTTCGAGAGCTCGTGGTGGACGATGACGGCGGCCGTCGCGTCCATGCCGGCACCTCCGTCTTCCGATGGAACGGTGATGCCGAGAAGGCCGAGTTCGCCCATCTGGCGTAGCAGCGCGACATTGAGCGTGCCGAGCACGTCGTGCTTTGCGGCCTGGGGTTCAACTTCGCGCCGCACGAAGTCCGCAACGAGCCCGCGGAGCGCCTTATGCTCGTCGGTCGGGTCGAACAGCTCTTCGTAGTGCATGCGTCACCAGCCGGGCGGGCCACGGTTATCGCGGCCCGTCGGCCTTGGGTGCCGGTTTGGGAGGGGACGTGCCGCGGAGACTGCTCCTGGTGGACGGTAGCAATCACGCGTTTCGGGTCCAGTTCGCGCTGCCGCCGCAACACGCGTCGGACGGATTCCCCACCCGGGTGCTGTACGGCTTCACGCTACTGTTCCAGAAGCTATTACGGACGTTGAAACCCGATTTCTGCGCCGTTGCTTTTGATAGCGGAAAGACGTTTCGGCACGACTTGTACCCGGAGTACAAGGGGCACAGAAAGGAAATGCCTGAGGATCTACGGGCACAATGGCCGTACCTTCCGAAACTGGTCGAGGGTTTCGGGTACGCCGTCGTACGGGCCGACGGATTCGAGGCGGACGACGTTTTGGGAACTTTGGCTCGCAGATTCGCCGGACCGGACCTGGAGGTCTGGCTGGTGACCTCGGACAAGGATTTTGCGCAACTCGTGGGAGAACACGTTCGTCTGTTCGATGAACCGAAGGGGATCCTGTACGGTCCCGCAGAAGTTGCCGAGCGTTGGGGCGTGGCCACCCACCAGATTGCCGACCTGCTCGGTCTCGCCGGTGACAGCTCAGACAACATTCCAGGCATCGCTGGGATCGGTGAGAAGACCGGGGCAGCCCTCCTAGAGAAGTACGGAAGTCTCGAGGCAGTCCTTTCGGCAGCAGACCGCGGTGAAATCGCGGGGAAACGAGGACAAACGATCCGAGACTCGCGACACGATGCGGAGCTGTCAAGAACGCTAGCGACGATTCGAACCGATGTCGGACTGACGGAGACGCTTGACGACCTTGCGCCCCGAGGGCTTCAGGAGGCCATCGTGAGGCCTCTGTTCGAGCGATGGGAGTTTGGGATGGTCGCTCGGAAGCTACTTCCGGCGACGGTCGCGGTGGACACGACGTCGATCGCTGTGATTCGGACGTCGGTCGCGTTGGCTCAGGTTTTCGCCGACGTTTCGGCATTCGGTCGGTGTGCTGTGGCAGCGCGATTCGCGGGCACGTCGTTGTCGGACGTGTCTCTCGCTTGGGGTGCGGGCGCCGCGTGGATCAGCGTGCTGCCACGTGCCGGGATCACGTATTCGGCAGACGAAGCCAGGATCGGCCTGCGGGCGCTTCTGCGGGACGCCAGCATCGCCAAAGTGACGCACGACGCCAAAGAACTGATCCGCGCCTTGAGGGCGGATGACCTCGATCTGGCGGGCCTGGTCGGTGACACCAAGCTGCTCGACTACGTCATGGTTGCGCATCGCAGAGCCCACAACCTCGACGACCTCGCTCAGCGGCACCTCGGCCACACCTTTGCGTTGGTTCCCGACCCTGAACCCATGGACCCTGCGGCCACAGGCGTCGCGGCGGCTGAAGCGGCGCTCGTCCCGTACCAACTGCACGACCGATTGGCCGAACGTCTCGATGCGGGAACTGCTTTCGTCTATCGCAACATCGAACTGCCCTTAGTTCCCGTGTTGGTCGCGATGGAGGAAGCCGGAATCCGCCTCGACGTTGCGCGACTCGCGGGAATTCGTGCGGACATTTCGGCACGGGTCGTCGTCGCGGAAAGATTGTGCCATGACCTCGCTGGACGCTCGTTCAAGGTCAATTCACCGAAAGACGTCGCCGAGCTCCTGTATGAGGAATTGCTCCTCCCGAGGACAAAGAAGAATCCGTCCGGCGGTTGGTCGACGGACTCTGCCGTGCTGGAAACGTTGATCGAAGCGCACCCGCTGCCAGCGGCGATTCTCGACTACCGCTCGCTACAGAAGCTGGAAGGAACCTACCTCGCGAAGCTTCCCGACTACGTTGCGTCGGACGGGCGGATTCACACAGTGTTTCAGCAAGCCGTCGCGGCGACTGGGCGACTCGCGTCCACGGACCCAAATCTCCAGAATATTCCTGTGCGTTCGTTTGAGGGTCGGCGCATCCGCGATGCCTTCGTCGCCGCAGACGGCCACGTGTTGTTGAGTGCGGACTACAGCCAGATCGAGCTTCGGATTCTCGCCCACCTGACTGCGTGCACATCGCTGATCACGGCCTTCCGGGACGGCGAAGACATCCATCGACGTACCGCCGCGGAGGTGTTCTCGGTCGAGATTAATGCCGTCACGTCAGACCAAAGGACTGCGGCGAAGGCAATCAATTTCGGCTTACTTTATGGGATGGGCGCGTTCCGACTGTCCAAGGAGTTGAGGATTTCGCGGGCAGAGGCAAATGCGTACGTCGAGGCGTATTTTGCCCGTCTCCCGGAGGTCGCCACCTGGGCCGAAGGCGTTCGCCAATCGTGCCGTGCCACGGGTCGAGTCGTGACCCTGTTCGGTCGTCGACGCTTGATTCCCGAAATCACGTCCAAGATGTTCAACGAGCGGAGTCAGGGTGAACGGGAAGCCGTGAACACCGTGGTGCAAGGAACAGCCGCCGACCTAATCAAACTGGCCATGATCCGCGTCCACCGAGCGCTCTCTGGTACAGGTGCGCGATTGTTGTTGCAGGTGCACGACGAGTTGTTGCTGGAAGTGCCAGAGGCGTCGTTGGTGTCCGTGACCGCCATGGTGAGACACGAAATGTCTGCAGTTGCCGAACTCGCCGTGCCGCTGGACGTCACAGTGGCGGCAGGGCGTACGTGGGCGGCAGCGCATGGTTAGCCGGGCCAGGGAGCGGAAACATGCGGATTGACCCGGACTGTCGGGCCGAAGACGCGGAAATGGTACGGCTGACGTTGGCTGGCGACAGCCTGGCGTACCAAGGTCTCGTCGAAAAGTACCAAGAACGGGTGTACCACCTCGTCTACGGAATGATTCGGAACCGCGAAGACGCCGCTGACATTGCCCAGGACGCGTTCGTGAAGGCGCATCGCGCCCTCGCGTCCTTCCGGGTTGAGTCCACGTTTTACACCTGGCTGTACCGGATCGCGCACAATCTCGTTGTGGACTTGATTCGGAAACGGAGGCGCGCAGCCGAAGTCGGTTTCGACGACGCTGTCGCAGCGCGAGACGACGAGGGAGGAATCCTCGACCTGCACTCGGCGGACGGGCCTGGGCGCATTGCGGATCGGCGCGAGGTGCACACCGCTGTCATGGCCGCATTGCAACAACTCCCAGACGATCAGCGGGAAGTCGTGCTGTTGCGAGAAGTCGAGGAACTGTCCTACAAGGAGATCGCTGACGCGATGGACATCCCGGAAGGGACTGTGATGTCGCGGCTGTTTTATGCGCGACGCAAGCTTCAGAAGATTCTTGAGGCTCAAGGCATCACTCCGGTCGAATGAAAGGCACAAGCAGGGCGTCATCGGAGGGGAGGCAGCGTGCAAGACGAATTCAACGTCGATGACCCTTGGTCGCTGTCGCCTGTGGTCGCTACTTCCGTGGTCATTGAGGCCGGTCGGCTACGAATTCCCGGGTCAGCGATGATCTGCGAGGCTCTGACCGTGACAGCGGGCCGGGTCCGTGTCGTTGGGCAGTTGCGGATCCGCGCTGCGGTGGCCTTTGAAGCCGGAACCGTGGACTTGTGGCCCATGGTTGCGGTTGCGCTTGACCTCGAACGCGGCTTCGACATCGGGACGGCGTTGCGGCGGGAGGCCGGTGCCTTGGGGTTGCCCAAAGTTGCGGTGGTCATGCCACCGTCGGTACAAGAGCTCCCCGCCCTGGCATCGCCAGCGAACCGCGGGTTGTGGGTCGCAGCAGTTGGATTTGCGGTGGCTGCGCTCGCGCTTTTCGCACTGGGTCTCCCGGCAACACCGTCGCCAGAGCGAATCGACGTGGCTCGGGTCAACGAAGTGGTTGTGGAAGACTTGGTGGCGGCCGCCGGGGTCGAAGTTTGGTTGGACGAAGCGGATGACGGGTCCATGATTTTGTGGGTCGATGAGAAGGAGGTTGCGCTGTGAAAACGCTTGCTCAGGTATTGTTAGGATGCGCACTTGCGACCGTTCCCGTGATCGCGTGGGCTGACCCAGTGCCGGCGCCCCGAGCGGCTGGGGTGCAAAAGGCACCGCTTCGTTTGATGGTCGTCCACGCCAATCATTCGGGAAGCGTGGACCCACGGGTCGCTGACATCGCGCGGCGGTTCCAAGACCGGGGATTCACCGGCTTCAAGTTGCTGTCGGACCAATCACAGACGCTGGCATTGGGTCAGGCTGGAGGTTTCTCCGTAGAAGGCAACCGCAGGGTTCAGGCCACGGTGATCGAACTCGCCGCGGCTACCGCCAAGGTGCGCATTCAGACGTTTGCCGGCGGCGAAAAACAGTTCGACACCACCGTTACGCTGACGCGCGACAAGGCCTTCTTAATGGCCGGTTCCTCGTACCTGGACGGCAAGCTGATCTTTGCGATCACGGTGGACTAACCTGGCGGCCAATCCAGTTTCCGGCCCGCTAGCAGATGAACATGCAGGTGGGGAACGCTCTGCCCGCCCTCCTCGCCGTCGTTGATCACGAGTCGGAACCCCCGTTCAGCACCCAACACTTTTGCTACCTCGCCTGCCGCCCACAGCAGGTGGCCGAGCAACTCCCGGTCCTGAAGCGCGGCCGCCGAAAGCGCCACGATGGGCCGGAACGGAACGATGAGCACATGAATCGGCGCTATCGGCTGAATGTCGTGAAACGCGAAGACTCTGTCGTCCTTCCACACGATCCGCGCCGGAATCTCGCCAGCAGCGATTCGCTCGAACAGAGTCATGGGGTGCTCCTGCGACGGCTCTGTGCGGTCAGTAGTAAGTCAACCAACCGAGGGTGGGAAACGCCGTTTCGGGCACTCTCGTCGAATCCTCCCTGGCTCGCGCCGTAGCGAACCGCCATCAGGCCGAGGTCCAGACGGTCGAGCTGGGCCACGAACAACGCTTCGGCATCCTCTCGACCTTCGTAGGACCTCCACAAGCGTAGCAACCGACTCCCATTTGGCAGGCTTGCGCACAGCGCAACCATCGCAGCGTCCTCACGTGCAGCCTTTTCCTGCGGCAGCACCCCGTCGAACGGCGTGATGTCTCCCGTCGTCACTTCGGCGAGGTCGTGCAACACCGCGTACGCCATCGCGCGACCCAGATCGAGCTCCTCCGGGAGCAGCGCCGCAACGAGAAAGGCGACGCCCCAACTGTGGTCCGCTACGGATTCAGGACGCGCAACGCCCGCCCGCACCCAGCCGGCACGGTCCACGGACTTGAGGGCAAGGGCGTCGAGAAGGGCCTGCACCTCAGCCCCCACGGGTGAGCCTAACACGCTGAAGTTTCACTCCGAAAGACAACAACGGGGGTTCCGAGCTTTGCTGCGCCGCATCAAAGTCTGCTCGCGTGCGCATTCCTCGCCACCCCTCCCACACGATGGCCCGGGCCAGCGGGCCCCCGAGAGCGTTGCCGGGCCCAAGCGCCACGACTACCTCGGGGGCGGTGTGTCGAAGGGCCGTCTTCAAGGTGGTCGTCAGGTCAAACGTCTCCGTGATCTGAGCGCCGAGTGTCCACGCAGCGATCGCCGATGGGTCCGCCCAGCGCGGCCGAAACACGACTCCCCGCCCGTCTACGACTGGCACCGACGGCGTTCGCCACTGCAGGCCACCGAGGTCCGCCCTCGCTTTCTCTGCCGTCGCCCCCATCAACGACGTGTGAAATGCGGAATGAAGCGGGAGTTGCACAGGAAAGGTGCGCGCGCCTCGTGTCAGTTGGGGAAGGGTCGCCATGAGGAATTTCAGGCCGCCAACGTCGGCACCCAGCACGGCGTAGCCGACCAAACGAATGCTGTGTTCAACGACAAACCCAGCCGCCCTGGCCTCGGAAATCGCATGTTCAACGACGGCTTGTGCGTCGGCGTCAGGGCACCAGTCTTCGCCGCAAACCGGCATGAGGACCTGGCCGCCGATAACGTTGTTTTCTTGGTAACTACCGAGTGTATCCACCAAGACGATCGCGTCGTCCAGCGTCAGCACACCTGCCAGAAACAGGGCTGTATACCAACCCATGGAGTTGCCGACGACGCCCACAACCTCGTACCGGGAGTCATCCAGGTCGGCGGCGTCAGCCCAACTACAGGCGGCTGTAAGCAGGCTCGCGTTTTCGCCAGCAATGTGGGCCCGCGCGGACCAGTCGGCGCGGTCCAACGCACTTAGAGCCGTGCGGCCTACGCTAGAACGAAAGTTGTCGCACCGATCGACGACGGCGGTCGCAGCGCTTGAACGCGCGGTGAACTGCCCCTGGCTTGCGCGTTCGTAGGAGCCGCGGCCGGGGCAAACCAACAGGGCACGCCGGCGGGTCATGGGCACTCCTGCAAGAGGGCGCGTGCTGCCTCCTCGATCTCCGGCTCTTGTACCAATACGCAATTGGCCGCAGCCGCGAGCGGAATGTAGCTGTCGGGCGCAGTGACTCGCCGGACGCGTACGTGCGGCACATGCGTCACTAAGTCCGCCATGAGGGCGTCCGCGACGCCGGAACTCGCACGACATTCGTCCACGATCAGAACCCGACCGATCGAGGCGGCCGCAGCCCGAACCGCGACAAAGGGGAGGGGAGCAAGCCACCTCAAATCGAGCACCCTCACCGGCGCGTCGAGGCGTGCAGCCACACGGGTACTCATCCACAACCCGTTGGCGTAGCTCACAATCAAGAGTTTGGCGTCGGCGGGTCCGCTCAGACCCACCTCGCCTACAGCGATGGTGTCGTCGTGGTCCGGATACTTGTCCGCCCAGCCGCCGTCGCCCTCCGTGTGCAAGTCCCGGGTCATGTACAGCGCGATGGGCTCGAGGAAGACGGTGACGCGCCCGAGGCTGCTTGCAGCGGCCGCCAATGTGCGCAGCAGACGAACTGCGTCTGCACCTCGCGACGGGCACGCCACGAGCAGGCCCGGGATTTCGCGCAGCGTTGCGATGCCATTGTCGTTGTGAAAATGGCCGCCGAAGCCTTTTTGGTAGGCAAGACCTGCGATTCGGACGACCATGCCGTTGGAGAAAGCGCCGTTGGAAAAGAACTGCAAGGAGCCCGCCTCGCCGCGGAGCTGGTCCACGGCGTTGATCAGGTAGGCGAGGTATTGAATTTCTGGAAAGGGTAACAATCCTTCGTGGGCTGCCCCGATGGCCATCCCGAGAATCGACGTTTCGTCCAGCAATGTATTGAAGACACGCCCAACGCCGAATCGTTCGGTCAGCTCGGCTGTCACGTGGTAAACGCCTCCCTTTCGAGCGACGTCCTCTCCAAACAGAATCATGTTTGGCCGTGCGGCGAGTTCGTCTGCGAGTGCTCGGTTGATCTGGACGGCCATATGTCGAGGCCGGGGGTCGTCTTCAGGCAGACGGTCGGGAAAGGCGCGTTGTCGTTGGGTCAACGTAGGCCGGCTGATGGCAGCCGCAAGTTTCGCATCGTCGTGACGGAACAACGGCGCCATGACCTGCTCGCGGCTCGTTAATTTCGGCCTGAGGATTGCGTCGGACGCCAGTGTCGCCAGGCGCAGCCGGGTTTCCGTCCACAACGCAAGCACGTCCTCCGCGGACATCCAGCCACCCCAAACCAACAACTCGGCAGTTCGGAGCAAGGGGTCCATGGCCTCGGTGGCATCGATTTCGTTCGGCTCGCGGTAGGTCTGCTCGACGTCAGAGCCGGCGTGTCCCAACAGGCGAACCGTGCGCATGCGCATGAACGCCGGACGCCGATGGGTTCGAACGAAATCTACGGCGGCCGTTGCCGCATCCCAAGCTGCTGGCAGGTCGAGGCCGTCCGCCTCAAACCATTGAAGACCGACGCGGGTCGACCAATTCGCCCGGACCCAGTCCGTCGGCGTCCGGACGCTGATCCCGATCCCATTGTCTTCACACACGAACAACACGGGTGCCGGCACATTCTGGTACGCGGTCCAGGCAGCACTGTTGAGGGCCCCCACGGCGACGGAATGGTTGACGGAGGCATCACCGAATGTGCAGATGGCGATGCGTCGCTCGGTTCGCCCTTGAAATCGCGCTTTCCGCTCCAACGCAACCGCCGCACCCAGCGCCTTGGGCAGTTGCGATGCGATGGTCGACGTTTGCGGTGGAATATTCAACGGGAAGGAGCCAAAGACCTTGTGCCGGCCGCCCGCGATGGGCTCGTCCGTCGCTGCGACAAGCCCCAACAACACGTCCAGCGCCCCTTCGGGCCCGGGCTCGGCTTGTGCCCGAGCGAGGAAAAACGCCCCAGAACGATAATGAAGGAAAGCCGGGTCACCGGAATCGGTGAGGGCACCGAGAACGACGTTTCCCTCGTGTCCAGACGACCCAATTGTGTAGTAGCTTTGGCCGACTGCCTTGAGTTCCCGTGCCAGCAGGTCTAGAATTCTAGACTCGATCTGGCATTCAAACAGCGCAATCGCGCGACGTGCCGACAGCGAGGTGCCTTCGCGGACCGGCTCGTCCAGATCGGTTCGAGAGACGCCTGGCGTCAGGGACCCCACATGTTGGCAGAATGCGGCCTCGAGTCCCGCTGCGCGGTTCACAGACAACACAGGCCTCCCGGCTACACGATCGGCAGCCGCCGGTAAGCCGACCAGCCAGGATCCGGGGCACGGAACACCAGATCTACGCGACCGGGGCCGTGTTCAACCTGGACTTCGTCGTGAAAATAGGGTTCCAGCGCCCGAGATACGTTGCGACCGAGGCTTTCGCTCAAACCCATTTCGATTCTGGCGCGGGAAGGCGTCGGAATGGCGCGCAAAAACTCGACGAACTGAATCATGGCGCGAACGGCTTGTGCGGGACCAGCGCCGGTCAACACCAAGGCGAACGGCAAATCGTCTTCAGGTGAAAAGAGCATCTGGATCGACTTCGGAAGGGCCTCTGTGAGCTTCTCCGCGCGCTGAAGGCCCTCCTCCAGCCACGGCTCGTCGATTGCGCCCCACTGGGGAATGTGCCGACCTGGCAACTCAGCTTGCCGTGCCGAGATGTATGTGCTGCCTTCAACGATGCTGGCAGCCGGAACTGCGGGTCCCTCCGCCCGTTTGCGAAGCGATTGAATGCTGACCCGAAGCGCCGTAGGAAGGTCCCCGACGTCCTCATCTTCAGATTCGGAAGGGCTCTCTGGCAACGAGGCCGAAGGGGCGACCGCAACGGCAGATGCCGCCAGCGACCTGCCCGTGCGCAGTGCTTGTCCCAGGGGGGCGCCGCTGCGCGTCTGAACGCCGAGGGGTGCCGACGGTCCTCGGGCGGTTGCCCCAACCGACGCGAGCGCCCCCATCGGCGGGTGCGCCTGAAAAACAGGCTGTCGATCAGCGACCTGTATGCGTTCTTCGTCGTCCGGAACGGGCGTTGTGTCGTGTTCTGGCCGAAAGACCCGCGGGGCTTCCTCAATTCTAGAGCCTGGCGTACGAGCGTAACTAGGCCTTCCACCTGGCCCTGTGGCCGAGATGGGCACCCGCGCCGTGCGAGCGCCGAGCACGCCAATCGGGGAAGAAGTTCCGCTCTTCGCGCTCGCGCCCATGGGTGCCGATCGCTCGGGTCTTACGCCGCCCAGACCCGTATGAACCGGATGGCCGGCTGAAGCGCCGCCGAAGGCGGACGAAGGCTGCGGGGCCGCACCTTGGGGGTACGGGAGGGGCTGTGCCGGTCGGGCCCCGAATCCTGTTGCAGCACCGTCCCCGCTGAGGGGCCTGACGCCATCGAGTCGAGGAGGGCCGCTCATTCCGACGGCACCCGTGGTTCGGCCTGTCGCAACCGGAGGCTGTTCCGAACGGGGCCACGCGGGCGTGCCGGTGGAGGCTCGGAGCAACGCCGAGCTGCCAACGCCGGCCCCAATGCTCGAACCCCGACCCGCAAGGGTTGGCGCACCTTGTGCGGCGCGTGAACGCATCACACCTGCGGGTGTCGCGTCAAACCGCTGCTCACGGTTGGCCATAGGAAGGGGTGTCCGCCCGCGCGGGGAACGCTGAATCCGCGCCATGACGGCCTTCTGGGTCTGCAGCCTCGTGATCTCGTTGACGAGTTTCTGATGCTGACGCGCTTCCCACGCCATCATCGGCGTGTCGCGCGACACCGAAAGTGCCGCGAAGGTCGCGAAAACGTACGCGCAGAACATGCACAATGCGACGAGCAGAAGAAGAAACGGAAGCCCAGGAACGCCTTCGGGTTTGAAGGACACGACCTGATCGATTCTGGCTACGACCTTCGCCACATCACGATTGATAAACGGAAGGAGGAAGCTGAACAGCGCGCAAACAGCAAGGGCACCCGCAAGCAATGCAAACGCCGTTCGAGCGAGCAGGATTGGATGTGCCGGCGAAGCCTCGCGCAGCCGATCGATCAGCCTCGCGCGATCGACGCCATCCTCGAAGTCCTGAAGCCTTCGCCGGGAAGCCTCGAGCAGTGCTTCGAGATCAGCGATGCCATCGCCTCCGATCTCTGTCATAGCGACTTCATCTCCCCATGAGGCAGCCAACCCGAGCGGTGCTTAGGTGACCTCTTCGGGCACTTTAGCCTGTCGGCTGCGGCAAGGGAAGCCGGAACCTCCCTACGGGTTCTTAGACGGTCCCGAAGACTCTACTGCGCCTACCGAGAGTCCTGCCAGGACCGCCGCTTTCGCCACCGCCGTCAGCCACGTGCTTTCGCTCTGGGCATCCGCCTCTATCCATGCGGCGTTCAACAACACCTGGGCTTGTTCCGGAGCTGCACGCGCGCCCACAAGCCGCGCCAACATTCGCGTTCGAATCGCCTCGTGCGGCGCCAACGAAATGGCTTGTTCCGCTGCAACCAGCGCTTCCGCCGCACGTCCGCTCGCCAAAAGTGCCTCCGCTTTTCGGCACCACGCCAACGCACGCGCGGCGTCGCTGGGCGCATCGTTGGGGTCTTCGTCCAGCGCCGCACCCGGAGGCTTGTTGGCCGCGCGCCGACTTGAAGCGAGCGCCACCCGCGCCGTCTCCACCAAAGCCTTAAGGTCTGGCACTTCTTCGCTATCGCCGACGATTCCGGCCAACAACAGGGCCTGCTCGGCCCGAACAAGGGCCTCGGCGGGTTGCCCGGACTCAAGCAGGGCGCGTGCGTACACTGCGAGCACGCGCGCACGAACGTCCTGCAGGTCAACCGATGACACCAACGCTGGATCGTCCACCGCTGCCAAAAGCAAAGCCGCCGCCTCGGTCCATTTCTGGGCCTTGGCGGCGACTACACCACGGCGGACGAGGTCAGCGACCTCTTCCGACCGATCCTCCTCGACCACTTAGGACCGGAGGAAGCCGTTGGCTTCTAGCCAAGCGACGACCTGATCCGCCGAGTCGTCCACGCTGCCGGACGTATCCACGATGAGTTCGGCCTTTTCCGGCTCCTCGTAAGGCGCCGAGACGCCGGTGAACTCGGGGATCTTGCCGGCGCGAGCCTTGACGTACAAGCCCTTCGGGTCTCGCTTCTCGCACTCTTCGAGCGAGGTGGCCACCCAGGCTTCGCAAAAACGGCCTGCGGGCAGCAGGGCGCGCGCTTGGTCCCGATCGGCCCGGTACGGTGAAATGAATGCGGTCAGAACGATTGAACCGGCGTCGGCGAACAGTTGCGCGACGCACCCAATGCGCCGGATGTTCTCCTTGCGGTCCTCCGGAGAGAATCCCAAGTCCTTGTTCAGGCCCATACGGATGTTGTCGCCGTCGAGTACGTACACGAACTTGCGGCGCTCAAGCAGTTTTTGCTCGACACGACGGCAAACCGTCGACTTTCCGCTTGCGCTCAAGCCGGTCAACCAAACCACGCATCCGCGCTGGCCAATTAGTTCCTCGCGCTGTGCCGTGGTGATTTCTGCGCCATGCCAAGTGATGTTCTGAGACTTCGTTGCTTCGCCCATGATGTGCTCCTCCAAGGGCCGCCGCGGATATCGCAGGTCTGCCGAGAGCGCCACAGGCGCGCCGGACGGAAACGCCGTGCGAATCGCTGTGGACGCCATGGGTGGGGACAACGGTTTGCGCGCTACCGTCGGAGGAGCGGCCAAGGTCTCGGTTGAGCCCGGCGGCATCGAGGTCGTGCTGGTGGGCGACGTCGAACGGTTGGGTCGCATGCTCGACGAAATTCCGCACGACCCCGCCCGCCTGACGCTGGCCAACGCGCGCCAAACGATTCGGATGGACGCAGTCGGTGCAGACGTACTTGCTGGAATGACCGACAGCTCGATTCAGGTTGCACTTGCCCTTCATGCCGCTGGAGATGTGGAGGCAGTCGTCACCGCTGGGCACACCGGAGCCGCCATCCTCGCGGCTTCTGCCTCGTTGAAGCGACTTCCTCGAATTCGGCGGGCCGCGCTGGCATCCGTGTACCCGACGGAGAGAGGGCACGGGCCCCGCAACGACCCGTTCGCGCTGATTTTAGACGTCGGCGCAACACTTCATGCGACGGCAGACGACCTGGTCGGCTTCGCCGCGATGGGGTCCGCCTATAGCAGCGTCGTCTCGGAAATTCAGGCGCCGCGCGTGGCGCTGCTCTCGAACGGCGTCGAGCCCACAAGAGGCACCCCCAGCATCGTGGAGGCGTACAAACGGCTGGCAGCGAGTTCCGGCCACTTCGCTGGCAACGTCGAAGGGTTGGACATTCCGCGTGGAACCGTTGACGTCATCGTCTGTGACGGCTTTCTTGGCAACGTCGTCCTCAAGATGCTTGAGGGCATTGGAGACGTTTTGCGTGACATGACCCGGCAAGCGGCCCAGAAGCGCGTCCGCAATCGCGTGGCCTTGTCATTGTTGTCCGGTGAGCTTCGAAAGCTCGGCGAACTCACCGATTGGAAGGCTTACGGAGGCGCACCCGTGCTCGGCCTGAACGGCCTTGTGATCAAGGCGCACGGCCGGTCAGAGGCCCCCGCGATTCGCAATGCCATTCGGCTCGCCGCCAAATCCGTGCGCGGAAATCTCACCGCACGGATTCGGGCGGGCCTCGAAGGGTGACCTACCTCCCGAACTACTCTTCCGACGTGCTCTCAGGGGCGTCGTCTCCGCCACCGGCGGGCGCGGCGACTACCGCGTCAGGGGCGTTGTCGTTCGCGTCGTCTTCGACCTCACGCGTGTAGTCGCGCCACGTCTTTCCACTCGCACGCTTCTCGCGTTTGAGGTCGGCAGCGCCCACCATCGGGTCCTCGTCCTGCGTAGGCTTCTTTTTCTTCTCGCCCCAGGTCCGGCGTCGATCGTCGCGATCGTCGGTCGGGGGCGGCTCAAGCTGGCCAAAGCGCGGCCGAAACGAACGGAGATCTGGACCGCGCGGGCGAGCTCCGGCGTCCCCTCGTGGACCTCCAGGACCCCCTGGACCTCCTGGACCCCCAGGCCCACCGCGAAATCCGCCGGGCGGGCCACCGGGGCCACCGCTTGGTGGACCACCGCGAAACCCGCCGCCGCCGCCGCCATCGCGGAACCCGCCTCCCGGAGGGCCTCCGGAGCCGCCACCGCGGTAGCCGCCGCCACCACCGGCACCGCCACCGTAGCCGCCGCCGCCGCCGCCGTAACCACCGCCGCCACCGCCACTGTAGCCGCCGCCGCTAGAACCGCCGGGACCGCCAGGGTCACCGCCCTCTTCGCCTCCGCTCGGTCGCCGGCCGCGGGTGTGCACTTCAGGACGCGGCCCGAAATCCCGACGACCCGCACCGGGCCCGTCGCGACGGGGGCCAGGGCGTTCTTCGGCTACGTTGACTCGGATGGTGCGACCATCGACGAGTGCACCGTTCATCTGCTCCACGGCACGCTCAGCCTCGGCCGGCGTGGCATAGGTCACAAAGCCGAAGCCCCGGCTTCTGCCCGTCTCTCTATCGAGGATGACGCGGGCTTCTCGAACCGGGCCAAATTGCTGAAACGCATTGCGCAGCGAGTCGTCCGTTGTGTCCCAACTCAATCCACCTACAAACAGCTTGTTGCTCATGTCCCCTTCTGCCCGGAGGTTCCCGGTGCCTCAACTCGCTTCGAGCGTACCACATCGGGTGCCGCGTCGATCGCGGCAAACCACGACTTCACGCGCAAACCCTTCCCCGCATGGGTCAGGGCACCTAACCGTCGCCCGGCCTGGATGCCACCGCGGCGCGAGGGCGTCGGGTTCGCAACCATTCGTGGACGGCCGATGAATCGAAGGCAGACGGCTCCGGAAGCGCCGACAGGGCACCCAGCGCTGCGATGGCCCGTTCCACCGCGGATCGCAGGGTCACCAAGGTCGGGTCGGCGTCGAACACCGCGTTCACCTCTTCTGGCACGGCAATCCGCCTCCTTACCGCGTCCTGAAGAAGGCCGATCAGTGCAGCAGAACCCAAACACCGAACGGTGTGTTCCCACACGGCGCCTGCGTCTGACGCAAGGATTCGCCGATCTCGAAACAGCACCGGAACGGCTTGCGCCCAGGCGAAGACGGGCCGAATCACAGGTCCAAGGCCATCAAAACGACGAATCGCGGAGGCGTTGTCCAAGCGGATCCACGCCGAGTCGACGGGCGGGCCCGGCCGCCAGGCCTCGAAAGCCCGCGCAGTCGCGTCGACGCTCTCCGGTGTTGCGCCGTCTGCACGCAATGCTTCCCGTAGCGTTTCTTCGCCCGCCCGACCGTCTACCAGTGCGGCATACAGCGCGTAGATCGCTGGGTCGGCTTCCGAGTCATCGCCGAAGAGCAGTTCTGTACAGGGCCGCCCCTCTGCGCGTTCACACACGAGCACCGGCAACTTGTACGAGAGTTGCGACCGAATCGCGGCGAATCGCCCGCGTCTCAGGTTTCCGAGATTGTCCTTGAGCACCAAACGATCGACCTCAACACCGTCGCTCCGCAACTTTTGGCTGAGGGTGTTCCTCAGTTGCTCAGGCGAACCCGAGATGAACCTCGTTCTTGCGGCCGGAGTGCCGCGTTGAAGGCCAATTGCCAGCGCTTGAGCCCCGGGCAGCGCCCTTTTCGCAAGCGCAGGCTCCGTGGCCGCCCGCAGCAAGCCTCGAACCGAATGAATGTCGGTGTCGAGGTAGGTGCGATCGAGGTCCCAACGAAAAAGCACGGCGGGTGAGGTCAAGCGCCTTGGCTGTATTGCGCCTACCGATGCGATCGGTAGCGTCGGGCAGATGTCTGTTTACACGCCGCCGGATCGCCGCGGTACAGTAGGGCAGAGGTCACCATGATTGCATTGGCTCTTCTCGCGAACCAAGGCAGTGCGGCGACGGTCGGCGTCTGTCGCGAGATCGGGCTGGACTGCGACTTCGACTCGATTGAGGCTGCCGCGGCTGCGGCCCAAGACGGCGATGTCATCGAGTTCAGAGAGACAGGCACCTACTCGGAATCCGTTTCGGTAGGCGCCGCGATTACGTTCCGCAACGTGACCGCTGGGGAAGTCGTGTGGACGAATGGCACCAACGACCAGTGGGCCTTGGAAGTGAACGACGCGGCCGGGACAGTCGCTGTCGATGGCGTCAGTTTCGGCAGCGACAGCGACAATACCGGCCGACGAATTTGGGTGGCCTCGGCGACGCTCTCGTTGACGGGTGGTAGCGTCGTGGGTGGCTACGCGGTGAACGGTGGCGGCGTCTATGTGGACACTGGGGGCGCCTTATCGGTCAACGGAACTCGTTTCTCGGCCAACGAGGCGACGTCCTACGGCGGCGCAATCAAAGTTGCAGTCAACGGGTACGCGGACATTGTCTTCGCCAGCTTTGACGGCAACCTTGCCGGCTATGGCGCGGCGATCGCGGTGGACACTGGCACGCTGACGGATCTTGGCTCGGCTTTTACCAACAACATCGCGACCGATGTTGGCGGGGCCGTCTACGTCTACAACGGCACCTCGAGGTTCGAAAGCTCGGCCTTTTCGGTGAATGCTGCAGGTATCTCCGGCGGTGACATCGCCGCGCAGTCGGGAATCAGTGTTGAACTCGACCACACGTCGCACTCGGGCAGCACCGCCTCGCTCGGGTGGGGAGGCGGTTTGTGGGCCACAGATCTTCCCGTTGAGGTCGATGGCAGCACCTTCACCAACCTGGTTGCGGGTGCTGGCGGCGGTGCCGTCGAGGTGGATTTCTCGGAATTCGTTGGAATCTACTTTGCCAGTTTTGACGGAAACAGTTCCTCGGTGGGCGGAGCACTTTATCTGTACGGGAACGGCACAGAATCAATCATCGAAGACACCACATTTTCGGGCAACTCGGTGTCTCAACGAGGCGGTGCCGTCCTCCTGGACGGCGGCGGGGTGCCGACGGCCTCGCTCCGAATGGAGCGCGTCACGGTTGAGAACAGTTTCGCCCGATTCGGTGGCGGCGTCGCGGCACTTGCGGGGGCGGACCTGACGTTTGTGGACGTGCGCTTCGAAGACAACGACGCGATCCTGGACGGCGGAGGGCTCCATGCCACGGGTGCAGACTCCGTCACATTCGAACGCGTGCACCTGTGCCGAAACGACGCGGACTCCACCGGTGGCGGTGCTTTGTTGGATGACGTGGGCACTGCGTTCCTGACGAACATCATCGCCGTTGGGAACTCATCGGAACTCGGCGGTGCGATTCACCTGCACGACACGACGGGTACGGTAGACCACGGCACCTGGGTCGACAACCAGGCGCTCGGTGGGGGCGCCGCGTTTGCCTTGGTCAACGCCACAGTGACGCTCAGCCACAACGCCGTGGTCGAGAGCACCGGGACCGCGCTGTTTGCTCCCGTTGAACTCACGGACTTGGTCGAATTCTACGGCGCGTGGTGGAAAAACGATATCGATTCCAACGTCGCCTTGGATCCTGGAGACCTTTTCGTGGATCCGCTATTTGTATCGATGGACGCAGGCGTCGATTGCGGAATGAACCTCCATCTGATGTCGGGGAGCGAACTCATCGACGCGGGGGCCCCGCTTCCTGCGGAACCCGACGGGACCGCCCAAGACATCGGCGCGTACGGCGGCGGGCTCGCCTGGGGAAATGATCCAGGCGCGTTGGATGCCGATGGTGACGGTTTCACGGCGGATGAAGACTGCAATGACGACGATTCCGGCACGTTCCCTGGCGCTTTGGAACGATGCGACGCACTGGATCGCGACTGCAACGGCGTCAGCGGCGCGGATCAACAAGGCGTAGTTGCTTGGGCCGATCAGGACGGCGATACGTTTGGAGACCCGAACGTGGCTGTGTACACCTGCAGTGGGGCACCTTTTGCCCTGAATGGGCTGGACTGCGATGATTCCAAGGCCGACGTGCACCCCGGTGCGCAAGACTTGTGGTACGATAGTGAAGATACGGATTGTCAGGGCAACGACGACTTCGACGCTGACTTCGATGGTTTCGCGTTGGCTGGGTTCACGAATGGGAGCGATTGTGACGATGCAGATCCGGCGATCCACCCAGATGCGCTCGACGATGCCAATGACGCGATCGATCAGGACTGCGACGGTGACGCAGCGTCGTTGGGGCTGGACGGCGGCGGCGGATGCCTCTGTTCCAGCGGCTCGTCGCCCATCCCTAGGGGGCTCTCTGGAGGCCTCGCGCTCCTCGGGTTCGGCGTGTTGCGCCGTCGGCGGTAGCCCATGTGGGCTGTAGTTCTCGCGGCGAGTTTGCCCTCGGCCTGGGCGGAGGACCGCAACGTGTGTGCCGCCGGCCCGCCTTCCTGCGATTTTGCGCAACTTCAAGCAGCGATCGACGCATCCTTAGCGGGCGACGTGCTTCACGTGACCGACCTTGTGCCCCTTGTTGAATCCGTCGTGGCCGACGTGGGCGTCGTCATCGTCTTCGACGGTGTACCCACACCCATTTGGTCCGGTTTGGACGACGAGCCTGTGCTCACGGTGACGTCCGCTGAGCCGGTTTGGCTCATTGATGCGGCGCTGGGAGGAGAGTCCCTGCCGGACTTGGTGGTCGTGAAAGCGGGCGGCAGTTTCGTTGCCGTGGGGGGCGTGTGGACCGGAAGTGGTCGCGTCGGGGCAACGGTTCGAGCGGAACCGGGCGCTTCACTCACGCTGCGGAACGTGGAATTGCGAGGTGCGGTTGGCGGCGGTGACGGTGGGGCGATCTCCGCCACGGACGCCGAAGTTGTGCTGGAAGACGTCGCGCTGCTCGACAACCAAGCAGGGCAGGGCGGTGGTGTCCACCTCGCTGGCGGGACGCTCAACGCGACACGTCTGACGCTGTGCGACAACAGTGCGGACTTCGGCGGGGCGGTATTTGCCACTGGTGCCTCCATTTCGATGGACAACGTCGTTGCGGTTGGCAACGTCGCAACCCTCGATGGCGGCGCGCTTTGGTTGGGTGACGGCAGCGGAAGCGTGGGCCACCTCACGGCGTGGAGCAACGCGGCAGCCGAGGGCGCGGCCGTCCTACTCGACACCGATGGTTTCCTGGTGAAACACAGCATTCTCGCGAACCACGTGGGTACGGCACTTTCTGTCGTCGCCGGTGCCGTCGCCCCCACGGAGTTTGTTCTGTTCTGGGCCAACCAGGACGGAAACGCCAGCGTTCCCATCGGCAACTCCGACCTCGTTGCGGACCCAGCCTTCGTGAGTCTCCGGGCAGGAACGGATTGCGGCTTGGACCTGCGACCGTTGCCCGATAGCCCGGCGGTGGACGCAGGCGCTCTTTTTCCAACCGACCCCGATGGATCAGCTCAAGATCTGGGCGCGTATGGTGGCCCGTATTCCCCACCTGAACAATGGGTCGACGTCGACGCCGACGGCAGCGTTGCGCTGTATGACTGTGCCCCCGTGAACCCCGATGTTTGGCCCGGGGCCGTGGAAGCTTGTGATGGTGAGGACGGAGATTGCGACGGGCAGATCCCGCTGGAAGAGGTGGACCAAGACGCAGACGGCGCCGTCGCCTGTGGCCCGTGGACCGGAGCCGACAGCTACGTTGTAGGCGGGGATTGTGACGACCTCGATGGTACCCGTCGACCGGGCGCCGTCGAAACCTGCGATCACAATGACGACGACTGCAACGGTCTGGTAGATGATGGCGCGGTCGACGCGATGTTGTGGCTCGTGGATGCGGATGCCGACGGATTTGGAGGCGGGTCCGACCTGTTGTGGAGTTGTGACCCGGTACCGGGCCGTGTGGGTGAGGGCGGCGACTGCGACGACAGCGCCGCGGGCAGCTTCCCCGGCGCCCAAGAATGGTGCGATGACGTAGACTCTGACTGCGACGGAACCGACGACGATCCCGAGGCGGCTGACGCGGTCGCGCAGTGGACCGACGCGGATGGCGACGGATTCGGCAGCGCCACCGACCCAGTGCGCGCCTGTGCTTCCGTGCAAGGCCTCGCCGACAACCCCGACGATTGTAACGACACCGATCCCGCGACCTTTCCGGGCGCCCTGGAGACCTACTACGACGGCGTGGACGGCGACTGCGAGGGGGGTTCTGATTTTGACGCCGACGGTGACGGCCACGACGCTGGAGACTTCGGCGGCGATGATTGTGACGACAGCCGCGCCAGTGTTCAACCCGCTGCGAGGGAGGTTCCAGCAGACGGCGTGGACCAGGACTGCGACGGCGTAGACACGCACCAAGTAGGCGTTTCTTCGTGTTCGACCTCCACGGGCCCGAACACCCGATGGGGCTTTGTGGGGGCGCTGGCCTGGATGGCGCTCCGCCGTAGGTTATGAGACAAACGTTCGTTTCATTTCCTCGCTTAGAGCGATTGCCGCGGACCCAAAGAGAGCGTGAACGTGTCTGTTCCGACCTTCGACTGGACGGGTGAAGTCACCGCGGCGCACCGCCAGGCCTATGAAGAAGTGGGTGCGGTTCGTTTCAAGGGCTTCGCGCCGCCGCGCGAGGTTGCGGCACTCCGCGTCGGCCTCGACGCGCTCTCCGACCGCTGGGTGGGAGAAGACAGGCGGTTCGTCCACGGAATCCCGATCAAGTATGGCCAGCGGTCGGGGCAGCGATTCGTTCAGCGCTTTGCCTTCACGTCGCTTCACAGCCCAGCCTTCGCGGAGTTGATGAAGAGCGGTCGTTTTGAGGCGGTTCGAGCGATGTTTGGGGATGAGTTTCGGGTCGGCGAACTCGAAAAAGATGGGGTGGTCGTCAACCACTACCGCAATGACGAAGGAAGCCGGTACACGAGGTTGGGTTGGCACACCGACGGCCTGCGCGACCTGTTTTACTGCCGCTTGCCGGGCCCCATGGTGAACGTCGGATTGTACCTCGATGATTCACCCGAGGAGAACGGCGCGTTGCGGATCCTACCGGGCACACACCGGCAGGGATTTCGTTCGATGTGCCTGCGCAAAGCTTACTTCGTGGACCATCGAGCGGACCCAGACGAATGCGTGGTCGAGGCCAGCGCTGGGGATCTGACGCTGCACGACGGCCGGCTTTGGCACCGCGTCGCGCGCTCCGAACGCACCGGTGACGCTAGCACACGGCGGACCGCCTACGTACCCGTGCTCTGTGGACCCAGCGTGATCAAAACCGAGTCCTCGCCGACCCCATTTTACCACCGCTTCCAGTGGATCACTGGTTAGTCGCTAAATTGGCCGTCGGCGTCTGCAGGTTGGGCAGGCAGTCCCGACGTTGTGGCGTTAGCCGCACGGCGGAGGGCGAAATGCGGTCAATCACTGTGTGCTTGGCGTTGTGGATGGTCGGGTGCGGACCCAATGAAGCGGGCGACGGCACAAGCGACGCACCCTTCATCCCGAACACGACGGAGACCGGGGTCGACACTGCGGTCGTGGTCGGCGACATCGCCGGCAACAACACGGCCGGCGCTCAAGCCATCGACGTGTATTCGTTCGAGTTCTACAACAACGCAGTCCTCGTCGCAGCCGAGACCTTGTCGCCAGCAGGGGACAAGGACTTTTTCTCGGTTGAGGGAACGGCAGGGCAGACGTGGCAGTTCTACACGTCGTCCTATTTCCTGAACGGCTACGAAACCATCGCCGATACCGTCATCCGAATCTACGACGCAGACGGCAACCTCGTCCTCGAAAATGACGATATGCCCTACCGTTTTTGGGAGACGGACTCCGGCGTCTTCGTTCCTCAAACGTGGAACGGGACACTGTACATCGAGGTACTCGAATGGACCGAATGGTATGGTGTGACCCCCGCAGGCGGTGACGATTACACCTATGAGTTGTGGGCCTCGCCGCTTGCAGCCACCGAGATCGAGCCTAACGACTCGGTCAATGAGGCCGTCGCCACGATTGAGGCCGCCATCGTAGATGCCTACGATGAGGTGTACGGCCCCTTCACCAGCAGCGCGTACAACGGCACCTACGGTACGGAGTTCTACGGCGTCTGCGATGATGACGACGAGGACTTCTGGGCCTTCCTCACGGGCGAAGATGACGATGGCGTCCTGATGCAGTGGTCCATCTGGCCGGACTCCACGGCCGACATGATTCCCGAGGTCACGCTGTACGACGCCTCAGGCGCGGTGTTGGCGCAAAGCTTGGGCGAAAGCGCCGAGATTCAGATCGATTTCCCATTCCTTTGGGATGCGGGTCTGATGTACGTCGTTCAGGCCAACTCGTACTACACGGTCGGCGTCCGCAACACGACCGCAGGCTCGTCGGCGAACTGGTACACAGGCGTCAACGTCGGGTACCTTGCGTCGAACGCGATTCCCGAGGCCGAGCCGAACGATGACGAAGGCGACGCCTACACCCTGCTCATGGAAGAGAGCACCACGACACCGGGGTTCTGGTCCGGAAGGGTCTATGGAAACCTCGGCTCTTCGGACTCGGCCGACGTGCTTCAGTTGGTCGCAGATGGCATCACTGGCGGCGTTTCCGGCAAGTTCCTCAGTGTGTGGGCGCACGCTCAAGAAGCGGGGTCCTTCCTCGATCCGCACCTGACGATTGTCAGCGAGGACGTCGAAATCACCTCCTTAGCCACATCGATCGAAGGGAACGGCAACGACGTCGAGTACCTGGACTATGAGATTCCGCTGAACAACGACATCTTCTTCACGATCTCGGCAGACGCCAACACGGCGCTGGACTCACAGAACAGCTGGTTCTTCCAAGTTTACCTGTCCGACGCTCCGCTCGCCGAGTAGCAAATGTGGTTCGGTTGGCTTGCGTGCGGCGCCCCCGCGACGGATTCCCCAGCAACGACTGCGACAGGCAGCGCTGCTGACACGGTGACGACGCCGGCCGAACCCGCCGTCGCGTCGTCAGATGCGTTGGCGCCCGGTGAAGGGCCCGGACCTGGGGAAGCGCCACTGCGTTTCGCCGTGATCGGCGACTACGGGGACGCTGGCCCAGACGAAGAGGCCGTGGCCGCCATGGTGGCTTCCTGGTCGCCGGATCTGATTGTGACCACCGGGGACAACAACTACCCCTCGGGGCTCGCCGCCACGATCGACGCCAATATCGGCCAATACTACCACGCTTGGATCGGCGGTTACCACGGCGCTTATGGGACGGGGAGCGTTGACAACCGGTTCCTTGCTTGCCTTGGCAACCACGACTGGTATGCCGACGACGATCTAGCGGCTTGGTACGATTACTTCAGCTTGCCCAACAACGAACGCTACTACGCTACGACATGGGGTTCGATTCTGTTCGTATGCCTGGATTCGGATATCCACGAACCCGACAGCATTGCGCGGAACGGCATTCAGGCGGGCTGGGCACGCGACCAGATGATGGCGGCGACGACCCCGTACGTCATCCCATTCTTCCATCACCCCCCTCTGAGTTCTGGAACGCACGGCAGCACCTTTTCGATGACCTGGCCTTTTTCAGCCTGGGGCGCCGACATCGTGCTGACTGGACACGACCATCAGTACGAGCGGCTGGGCTCCGATGGTGTGCAGTACTTGGTCCAAGGATTGGGCGGAGCCTCGGTCAGGGTCATGAGCACAGCGCTTCCGTCGTCACAGGTTGCGTGGACCGGTGGTTTTGGCGCGACACTCGGTGAACTTCGTGGGGACATACTCACCTTCACGACCTGGTCGGTAGACGGAACGGTCATCGACACGGTCCGCCTCGACCCCACACGCCAACTATCCGTAGAGCCCATGCAGATCCGCTACGGATCGACGTGGTCCGTGCTCGGGTTGGGGCAGTTGCCGGACGGCGCCTGGGCACAGCCCGGCTACGATGACAGTGCTTGGGCGCCGAGCCTAGCGCCTATCGGTTGGGGTATCCTCGCACCGATCACCGATCTGGATCCCGCGGTTCCTCCAGTCGCGGTGTACCACCGGACGACGTTTGAGGTCGCCGACCTCACCACGGTCGGCGCGGCTTTCATCGAGGTCTTGGCCGACGACGGCTTCGTCGCCTATTTGAACGGAACCGAGATCGGTCGGGGAAATTTGCCCGCTGGACCCATCCTGCCGAACACATTGGCCACAATGTCTGTGCTGATCCCCCCAACCGTGAGCATCACGGTCCCCATGGGTCTCGTCACGCAAGGCACCAATACGCTGGCCGTGGAGGTTCACCAGGCCAAGGTGGATGACACCGACGCCATCTTTGACGCTTCCGTGCGCCTCGCGTACACGCCGCGGCTCGTCGCTTCGGGCGCCGAGTGGCGCTACATCGATACTGGGGTGGCACCCGCGGCCTCCTGGAACACCTCCGCGTTTAGCGACGACGACTGGAAGCTTGGCGCGAGCCCACTGGGCTACGGTGTGGACCCACTTGGGACCGCGATTGGCTACGGCGGAAACGCAGCGAACCGGACCCCGACAACGTGGTTCCGAAACACGTTTTCCGTGCCCGATCCGTCTGCCCTCAACGCCGTCATCCTCCGGGTTCGACGAGAAGACGGCGCTGCTGTGTGGATCAACGGCGTCGAAGTCTGGCGTGGAAATCTCCCGCCAATTGCTGCGGCAGACGCCTTGGCGCCCACCGCGCTGCCCAAGGGCTGGGCGGACCCTTGGGTGGAGACCTTTGTGGACGCGTCGTTATTTGTCGCTGGAGACAACGTCGTAGCGGCCGAGATGCACCGAGGCACGGCCGACGGGACCACGTTGCGCTTCGACCTCGAACTCGCGCCTCTCTGACCTTTCTGCGCGCCTGTTGTTGGAGCTGAGCGGTGCGCGACGTGTTTGTGCTGCATCGGCCGGCAATGCCGACGGTTCGGGCAGCGTCGCTTCAAGTCGTACTCGCGAGCCATGCTTGGGCCCGCCGTGGCCATGTCGTTCGGCTTCCAATCGAGCCCGTGGTTTCGACCGACCCAGCTGAGGTGCTGCGCTCGCTCGGCCTTGCGCCTGTGCCAACGCTGCACCTTGCGGTACTCCCCCGGTCGCGAACGCTGGCGTCCGTAACGATGCGGGCGTGGGCGGCCTCTTGGCTCCTTGCCACACGAGGTGGAGAGGTGTGGGTGCGCAACTGGCGCTACGCCGCGCTGGTGGCCCCGTGGTTGGGCCGACGCGCCCGCCTGATCTTTGAGGCCCACGAGGTCGGGTCCGCAAGCGCACGGGAGGCGGGGACCGAGTGGCGGTCATTGTTTGCGATGGAACAACGCGTGCTGCGCGCAGCCTCCGCGCTCATTTGCAATGCACCAGGCACGCAGCGATTGTTGACGGAGTTGCACGGAGACCTGCCACCAACGGTGGTCGCCCACAACGCGACGTCTGTCGACCGAATTCGACGACAACCTCGCGGCGAGGGGGTTGGGTACGTCGGAAGCCTTCGAGACGACAAGGACTGCGCCATCCTCGCCGCTGCAGCTCACCGCATGCCGTGGCCCGTGACCGTCGTCGGCGCAGAGCCCGACGCTGCGCTTCGTTTCGGAGCACAACACGGTTCCCAAGTCCGACTGCTCGGTCCCGTGCCATACCCGCAGGTCCCGGACGTGCTCGCACAGTTCAGGGTGTTGGTCTTGCCTCTGGGCACAGGCCTTTTTGGCACGTCACTGACGAGTCCCCTTAAGTTGTGGGATTACCTCGCCAGCGGCGTACCCGTGGTGGGGGCCGACACTGACGCGCTTCGGGCCGCTGCGCCGGGTCAGTTCACGCCCTACGAACCGGGAAACGTCGCCAGCCTCGTGACGGCCATTCAATCTGTGTACGACGATGAAGCGGCCCGCGTCAGCGCCCAGACCCGCACGGCTGTTCGCTCGTGGGACGAACGCGCCGAGACGCTTGACCATTGGTTGGAATCCGTTTTCCGATGACGTTGTACGTGCTGCGCTATTGGCCGACACTGTCCGAGACGTTTGTCGCAAATGAGATTTCCGGACTATTAGCGGCTGGCCATCGCACCGAGGTCGTGTCGTTGGGTCAGCGTGCCGACGCAGCATTTGCCGAGGTCACCAACGTTCCGACGTGGTCGCCTCCACGCGGTTTGTCCCTCGGCCTGGCGCTCAGCGATTTGGCGTCGGTGTTGGGCACAAGGACTGGGCGGCAGGCCGCAGCGTGGCTCGCTCGTCATCAACGGCCCAAAGACGTCGCGCGTGCCGCCTGGACCGCGGTGCGGGCAGCACGGTCGGGCGTGGGCCGCATTCATGCCCATTTCGCCGGAGAGGCTGCGGAGGTCGCCCGCTGCGTGGGGATGATGCTGGACGTGCCGTGGTCCGTCACCGCCCATGCGTCGGACCTCGCGTGCCCAAGACCCTCGCTGGTTGACCTCGGACGGGGCGCTCGGCCCTTTGTCGTCGTGTGCGAAACGTGGCGTGAACGGCTTTGGAAACAATACCAGATCCACGCCACGGTTGTGCGTATGGGGGTGGATGTAGACCGCTACCTTCCCGCCGACCCGGGTCGCACGCCCCCAACCGTGATCTGCGTCGCGAGAAACGTCGAAAAGAAAGGACTGGAAACCCTAGAGTCCAGTGTCGTGGCCCTGGCCATACCGTGCAGATTGGTCTCTGACCGGGCAAGCGTTCATCCGTTGGTGCGTACCGGTGCGCTTCGCCACGCGGAGATTCCTTCAGCGTTGGCGCAAGCGCAGATTTTCGCGCTCCCTTGCCGTGTCGCGTCGGATGGCGACGAGGATGCCATTCCGGTGGTTCTCTTAGAGGCGATGGCAGCGGGCCTTCCTGTCGTCACTACGTCGGTCGGCGGTATCTGTGAGGTCGTGGACCAGGACACCGGTTGGTTGGCAGCTCCGGGCGACCCGAATGGCTTTCATACGGCGCTCGCCTGCGCTGCGGCGTCAGCAGAACAACGCATCGTGCGGGGCACCGCTGGGCGTGCGCGCATCGTAGACCGCGGGCTCACCGTCCAGTCCCAGGTCGCGTCCCTGCTCGCCGCTTGGGCTGCAGCGTGACTGTCGAGGCCCTGGCTGTTCGCGCGTGGCTGGCCGCCGCAGACAGGGGTGCCGAGGCAGCGGCGACCGCGGCCGCAGAGGCGTTGGCTCTTCATCCATGGCTAGCGCTGGCAGCCGCAGGACAGTTGGCTCGGTGCGCGCTCAGCGTGGCACCGGTGGACCTCGGGCTCACGTCTCGTCTGGCCGTTGTTGCTGTGGACGACCGGCGCGCAGCATTCCGAGTCGGTGCTGGGAGCGCCTACCCCATCCTGAATCGTGCTGGCCGGCTCACCCAGGGCGCCTTCGACACCCCCCGGAAACGCGCAAACGACCTCGTGGCTGAAACACGCAAGTTTGCGCGAAGAACGGGACGCGTGCTCGACCCTTGTTGTGGCACCGGCGCCTTGTTGTTGGCGGCTTGGGAGCAAGGCGCAACGGACCTGTGGGGCACCGACATCGACCCCATTGCGATCGCCGTGGCGCGGGTCGTCGTGCCGACAGCCCGTTTTGCTGTCGCTGACGTGTTGGACGACGGCGAACAGGCCGACGTGGTGGTGACCAATCCGCCGTTCGTATCGGCCGAACGGCAGGGACCTGCCATGCGTCGTCAGCTGCGCGCCCGGTTCCCCTGGCTGGAACGGAGGTTCGACCTGTGGGTGCCGACGGCGGCTGCTGCCGTGCAGCGGGTACGGCCTGGCGGCGTGGCCGGTCTCGTGCTGCCGATTTCCATCCTAGGTGCGCCTTACGCGGAGGGATTGCGACGACGATGGTTGCAGCAGATTCGCGTGGCGTCGCTCTCGGAAACACACCGCTTCCCCGGCGTGGCACAACCTGTCGTCAATGTGGTGCTCGCTGCGTTCGAGGGTCCCTCAAGACTCCCGGTTGCGGACACACTTGCGCTCCCACGGGCCGCGTGGATTCCTGAGCTTGTTGCCGGAGACAGCGGGATCCTTGCTATGGTGCTCCGCCGTAGCGAGCCGCTTGGACACTCTTGCCGAATCGATACCGGTCTGGTTGGGTTTGGTGGCGGTCACATTCGTGACAGCCGGGTATTTGACGAACCCGGAAAGGGACGCCGCCCGTACGCGAGTGTAGCGGCGCTCGAACGCGGTGAGTGCAGGTTCATCGACTATGACGATGCGATTCTGCACCGAAAAAAAGACCCCGCTTTATTCGAAGCGCCTAAAGTCGTGGTTCAGCGCGTTCATGGCGGCACGGGCCGCCGAGTGGTCGTAGACCGGTCCGGCACATTCGTCGATCATACGGCGACAGTCGTGGTCCCGGGGGCGTCGTGTCCTCTGAATGTGGAAGAAATCGCGAAATGGATCACCGACCCGATCGCCCTCGGTCTTTTACGCCTTCGGACTGGGGATTCTCTTGATCTGTATCCAAGAGACCTCGCATGGCTTCCGCTTCCGTCGGCTTGGCGGGACGCACCGTTCCTCGACGCCGAGATTGCGCTCGCGCTGTCGCCGCAACAGGCCGATCGACTTCGCGTCATTGGTCGCACGGTGCGATAGACGCGCCCCCGGAGCGCGGATGGCGTCGTCGATGACCGGCTACGGGCGAGGGGAGGCTGGGGTTTCCGACCTCGCCGTGCTCGTTGAGCTCAAGTCGGTGAACAACCGATTTCGAGACGTCTCCCTGCGTTTGCCCCGCGAGTACCTCCCGTTGGAGCCGCGCATCTTGGAGGCGCTCAAGGTCGCGTTTCAACGCGGTAGAATTGAGGTCTACCTCCGTCGAACCCATACTGCAGGGTCCACCGCAGTTCAGATCGATTCTGCGCTCTTTCGCGCTTACCAACAGGCGATTCGTGACCTCCAGGTCGGCGAAGTTCCGCTCGCGTGGGTGCTGTCCCAGCCCGGGGTGGTTGCCACGGGTGACGCGGATGTCGACGTGCTCGCCGAGTGGCCCGTCGTGGAAGCTGCGCTGAGTTCTGCCATCGCGGACCTAACGCAGATGCGCGACGCTGAAGGCGCCGCCTTGGCCGCCGATGTGCGCGTTTGCCTCGACGGAATTGACGTTTGCGTGGCGCGTATCGACGCCGTGGTTGCGGACCTTACGGAGCGGACGAGAGAGAAACTGGAAGCCCGACTCCGCCGTTTGATCGGCGACCGTGTGGATTCCTCGCGTCTGCTTCAGGAAGCTGCGCTCGTAGCGGAACGCGCGGACGTGCAAGAGGAGTTGGTGCGGTTGCGCAGCCATCTGGTTCAGGCGAGGGACGCCTTGGACGCGACCGAACCCGTTGGACGGCGTTTGGACTTTCTCCTGCAAGAAATGGGACGCGAGGTCAATACGTTGGGAAGCAAGGCGATCGACCATCCGGTTTCCGAAGACGTCGTGTCGATGAAGAGCCTCATCGAACGTCTCCGAGAACAGGCGGCGAATCTCGAATGAATGAGCCAATTCGCGGTGTTCTTCTTGTGCTGACGGGTCCTAGCGGTGCCGGAAAAAGCACACTGGTTCGAGCGCTCCAAGACGTGAACCCGGGGCTCGCGTTTTCCGTGTCTGCGACGACTCGGGCACCTAGGCCCGGAGAAACAAACGGCGTCGAGTATTGGTTCGTCACAGAAAACGAGTTTGGCCGAATGCGAGATTCGGACCTACTTTTGGAACACGCCACCGTGTACAACGGCAGCTACGGAACGCCGCGCGCGCCGGTAATAGAGGCGCTCGAAGCAGGCCGCTGCGCCTTGCTGGACATCGACGTGAAGGGGGCGCTTCAGGTCCGCGCCGCATTGCCAGAGGCCGTGCTCGTGTTCATCGCACCGCCCGATCGGCGCACGTTGGAGGTCCGGCTGCGAAAACGGGGCACAGAAAGCGACGCGGTAATCGAACGAAGGATGGCTGCTGCGTCGGAACAACTCGCCGGCGTCGTCAGTTACGACTACGTATTGGTCAACGAAGACCTCGTAGCGACCACAGCAGCCCTCATCGCCATTGCGACAGCGGAGCAATTTCGTGTCTCACGGCGAGCTATAGACGTTCGCCGTTTGGTGGCAATGTCTGGGGAATAGCAACCTCGCTGAGAATTCGGTACATTGGGGGTGCATGACGATTGTTTCCATTCAGCCCGTGATTGACGAAATTCGGACCTATGCGCCGGACGCGGACCTGGGCCTTGTGATGTCGGCCTATGTGCTCGCCGCGAGGGCACACAAAGACCAGGTTCGAAAGACGGGCGGTGACTACATCGAGCACCCGTTGGCCGTGGCGCTGGAACTCGCACGCATTCGCATGGACATCGAAACGATCGCCGCGGGTTTGCTCCACGACGCGCTTGAAGACAACCCAATTCCGCGGGAAGAACTCTCGCAAGCGGTCGGGGAGACGGTCACTGGGCTGGTGGAAGGGGTCACGAAGATTGGAAAGCTTCAATTCCGGTCTAAGGAGCAGGCGGCGGCTGAGAATTTTCGTAAGCTGATGCTCGCCATGAGCCGAGACCCGCGCGTGCTCATCGTCAAGCTCGCCGATCGGCTGCACAACATGCGAACGTTGGTCGGACACCGCGCCGAAAAGCGGCAAGAAATCGCCAGGGAGACGCTGGACGTGTTCGTCCCGTTTGCCAATCGCCTTGGCCTTGAACGATGGAAAGACGAACTCGAAGAGTTGTGTCTCGAGATCCAACACCCGGATGAACTTGCGGAAATTCGGTCCTATTTGAGTCGGACGCTGCCCGATCGTGAAGCCTACGCGGCGCGCGTCGTGGAGGCCCTCCAGACCAGTCTCGCGCGCGATGGTGTGGCTGCGGTGGTCAAGGGTAGGGCCAAACGCATTGGCAGTATCTGGCGCAAACTGTGTGACAAAGGAACGTCGATCGAGAGTTTGTTCGACCTCATCGGATTTCGTGTCATCGTGGCCGATCGCGACAGCGTGTACCGAGCGGTCGGCACCGTTCACGACTTGTTCGTTGCGGTAGGGGGCCGGTTCAAGGACTACGTCAGCAGGCCCAAAGCCAACGGCTACGCCGGAATTCACACGACCGTCGTGGGTCCCGATGAGCAGCGCATCGAAGTGCAGGTCCGAACGGAGGAGATGGATAACCACGCGGAAGAAGGCATCGCTGCGCACTGGCGGTACAAGGAAGGTCGCCTGACCCTTTCGGGGGACGAAATTGCGCGTGTGGCACATCTCCGGGACCTCATCGAAGCGGCACAGGCCGACACCAGCGACGCGATGGATTTCGGCGCATTGGTCTGCTCCGAACTCGGTTCGGACCGCGAAATTATCGTGGAAACTCCGAAAGGGGATTTGCGGCGCCTACCGGTAGGCGCCACCGTCCTCGATTTCGCATTCAGTATTCACACGGAGGTTGGACACCACTGCCAGGGCGCACGTGTCAACGGTCGTTTCACGTCCATTCGTCACGAGCTCCGCTCCGGCGACGTGGTCGAGGTGGTCACTGACAAGGACCAGCGCCCGAGCCGCGATTGGGAAGAAATCGCGAAAACTGAGCGCGCCCGCCTGAAGATTCGCAAGTTCCTTCGCGACCAGGAGTCTGAATCGCGGCAGCGGCTTGGCCGCGAAATGATGGAAGCGGAACTGCGCAAGCACGGGTGGTCGCTGGAACGGCTGCAAAGAGACAGCGCGCTCAACGACTGGCTGAAAGCGCAGGGCGGCATGACACTGGACGCGCTGTTCGTCGAATTGGCCAGTGGTCAGCGTCCGCCATCGGTCTTGGTTCGAGAACTTGTCAAGGTTGAACCAACGGAGACCGCCATTGGGCGGCTGCTCCGCCTGGGTCGACCGCGACCACCCCGCGCCAGCAGCCCGGTCCTGATTTCTGAGGCCGATGGCATTGCGGTCCGATTCGCGCGCTGCTGCCAACCTGTTCCTGGCGAACCCATCGTTGGGTACGTCACACTTCACCAGGGCATCACCGTGCACCGTGCCGGCTGCACCCAGTTGCATCAGGCAGAGCCCGATCGCCTATTGGATACCGCGTGGAAAGGGGGCCAGGAGACCCGCCAGAGCATCGACCTGACGCTCATCTGCGAGGATCGAAAGGGCCTGCTCGCCGCCGTGACCGGCGCGTGCGAAGCGCAGAATCTCAACATCGAACAGTTGGCCACGGACGGTGGACGGGACGGCCAGGCCCTCATTCGGCTGCGCCTAGCGGTCCGGGACAGCGCAGAATTGGAGCGCTTGGTGATGACGATGCGCCGGGTGCCCGGCGTGGGCGAGGTCGTGCGGCTCAGCAACTGAGCGGATGTCAGCCTTACGGCACCACCTCGTGGCTTACTGCCGCCATGTTGTCTAAACCGCCGGTCACTAGCGAATAGTTTCCATTGGCCTCATTCCCTTCGCCGCCCACAACAACCGCGCTGTCGGCTTGGGCCTTGTTGGTGAATCCGCCAAACACGGCGCTGTTGCTAAACTTCGCGACGTTGTCGATCCCACCGTACACGCCTGCGTCCTCGCCGCCTGCAGCGTTGGATTCGCCACCGAATACGCTCGCGGAAATGCTCGTCGCGATGTTGGATTTCCCGCCACTGACGACCGCGTAGGCTCCTACCGCGGTGTTGTCCGTTCCACCAAACACGGAGGCCCCGTCTGGGTCGGTCACACCGTCGCCGGTGACCAGATTGTCGGTGCCGCCAGCCACGGTTCCGAGTTCGAAGCCGACGACGTTGTCCCGACCCCCGAGCACCACGCCCGACGACTGGGCGACCCCAAGGAAATCGAAATTCGTCGCATTGCTCAAACCGCCGACGATGGCGGACAGCGCTTGCGCGGCTCGGTTGCCGCTGCCGCCGAGCACGACAGAAGCGTTGTTCCCAGCTGTGTTGTCGCTCCCACCGACGACGACGGTGTTCGCAGCGTTGGGGTCCTCAAGTGCGTTGACGACGGTCACATTGTCGGACCCACCCACGATGACACTGCCTGGCGATCCGACAACGTTTCCGCTCCCGCCAAGCACCGCCGACCGGGCCGCCGCAAGTTGGTTGTCGCTCCCTTGGACAAATCCTGAGAACGACCGATACTCATGACCCCAGCCGACGACGATATTGTGGCTTCCGTCGCGATCGTTGCTGTGTCCCGCTCCTTTTTCGTTGTACCCAACGATGAGATTTCCGGTGCCGTTGGTCGTGTCTGAACAGTAAACGTCGGGCGGCACAACGTCGTCAGCAGACGGGAAACAACTCCCTTCCTCTACGGACCCATTTTGCACAAAGACGTTGGCGCCTACGAAACGCACCGCGTTCAGGGCCGGGTTGACGTCCACGTACGCCATCAACTCTTCGACTTCGGTGAGGTTCGCGTCGAGTGCAAATGGCTCGAGCAAGGGTTCCACAACTGCGACGATGATTTCGTCCAGCGTCATCCCGCTTCCGATCCACCCGCTCGTGATGTCGAGTAGGTCGGCGACGTCAGCTTCGACTATCGATAGGTCGGCCAGAAGTCCGTCGATGGAATCTTCCGCCGCATCAAGACGCGCCAAGACCCCTGCTGACGCTTCGCTGATTGCAGCGTCAAGCGAGCCGGCGGCAAGGGCGTCACCGAGAAAAATTGCGACAGTCGCAGCGGCCGCTACCAGTGAATCCACCTGGGCGCCAAGCGCGTCGAATTCGGCCTGGTCCACGTAGTCGGGAGGCACGCCACCACTCCCGTCGGCGATAACTTCATCGACCAATTCGGCGGTGAGGCCCGCATTGCCCACGACCACGGCATTTTCGCCGTTCACCGTGTTGAACGAACCGCCCACCACCACTGCCGTGCTCGTGGACACGAAGCTGTCATGGCTTCCCACCGCCGCCGCCCAACTGCCGCTGACCGTGTTGTGGCTGCCACCGATGAGTCCTCCGTAGTTGTGCATGGAAGCGTTGTTTTCGCCGCCCACGATGCTGCCAATGCCGCTGTAGCTGTGGCTTGGACCCACCACGATGTTGTGCGACCCCAGCTTGAAGTCGGCGCCATCGTCTTCGTCATAGCCCACGATCAAGTTTCCAAGCGCATTGTTCGTTGCGGTCGCCAGTTCACCGTTCTGGACGAAGACATTGGCACCCGAAAACACCACGGCGTTCTCTGCCGGATCCACGGTCACGTAGTTCAGCAAATCCAGGACCGGCGCGTACGCCGCGACGTCTGCTTGTGTCCCCTCGGACGCCGCTTCCAAGGCGTCAATGCGGGCCTCTGCCGCATCCAGGAGCGGTTGAAGCTGTGCCAGTGCGTCGGCGACGATTGCAGCGTCGTCACAGGTGCAAGTGCCATCCGCTCCGGGGGCGCCGGCTTCCCCATTCACACCGTCATCGCCTGCCGGGCCGTCGGCGCCAGAGGGGCCTGTCAACCCGCCCTCGCCCCCGAGCGCGGCCTCCAAACTATCGATTCGACCGTTCAGGTCGGCGTACTCCTCGCTCGGCTCGATGGAGCATGCGATGGACAGGGCGAGAATCATGGAAGTCCTCACAAGACGAAGGTGAAAGTAGCGCCCATCAAGGCGGCGGCGCCAACACCGATCAACGCGATTCCGCGGGTTCGGGTCGGAACAAGCACGTCGGACCGCCAGGCATCCCAGCCTTCTGGAGCAAGCGTTCCACTGAATTTTTCGGGGCCCAAGACGGTCGCCTGCCAGACCATCACGCTTCCAGCGGCCGCAGCGCCCACACCCACGGCGGTCAGGCCCAGGCCCACGGCGCTGGGGCCCTTCTTTGCCTCAGAATCACGACCTCTGAACCAATCCGGCGTCGTCAAGACCGGTGCAGCCATGCCGGGCGCGACGACGACCGAACGAACGACTTCGCCGACGCCATCAGTCTCCTGGAACAAATAAGGCCTCAAATCGGGTCGCTCCGGCATCTCTCTTGCCTCGCGGTTGCCGTCCACGACCCAGGGGCCAGCCACAACACGCGTGAACGCTGCCTGGTCACAGGGCGCGGACCACCAATTAGCGAGGTCTTCGGGGAGCGATTCTTCTGGAAAGGGCAGGTCTGGGCGCAACACACGAGCGCTACAGAAATGCGTATGGCCCTTTCCCGCGGTGTCCTTCAGTTCGGGGTCGGTTTCCGAAAAGGCCTGGAGTGCCGCGAGCACGTGAAGAGCGGCGGCCTGTTCCACCGTAGCGGGCGCATTCTGTTGCTGAAACCAACGTTCTTGACATCGAAACACGTCGAGCAATACCACCCGCTCACTCGGAGCCCACGCGAGCCACGCCGCGAATGGATCTGCGAGCCCACGCTGAATGTCCGGGTAGACGTCTTCGCACAACCGCGCCTGTTGCGCAAAAGCGGTGGACATGAGGAGGGCGGCAAACACGCCGCCGCCTATCCGAGATAGCGCCCGCGTGTGGAACGTTGTGACCGCTGCCGCAAACCGACTGAGGTTTGTGTGTGTGACCGAATGGTGCCACTCGCGTGCACAACGCGCGTACTGGTGCTGCAACATCCGCAGGAGGCCGACCACCTCCTCGGGACCGTTCCGCTGCTCGAAGGAAGCCTTCCAGTGACGATGCGGGTAGGCCTGTCGTGGTCGAGTTTGACCACAGCGTTGGGCGAGACGGTGGACCCAGGCCGGTGGGGCGTGTTGTTCCCCGATCGCGAGCACGTCGGCATCATCGACCGAAAGGGAGAACCCGTGAAACGGCGACTCCAGGGCATTGTTGTCCTCGACGGCACGTGGACGCAGGCAAAGACGCTGTGGTGGCGCAATGCATGGCTGCTCAAGTTGGCGCGAGTGTCGCTGCGCCCGACAGCACCCTCGATTTACGGCCGACTTCGCCGTGAGCCCAGTCCCACCCACACCTCCACGTTGGAGGCGGTTGCGTTGGCATTTGAAGCGATCCGCGAGCCTCCCGAGACCTCCGAGGGGCTCCGCCGGCTCATGAGAACCCTGGCGCAGCGCATTCGCGACGCAAAACGCGCCGAAGTTGGGCAGTGAACGACTTCGCCGCCGAGCGACAATGGCTCGAAGCGGCAGAGGTTTTTGACACCCACATCGATACCGATATTCCGGCGCGTTTGTGGGGTCGGGACCCACGGCGTGAGGGGCGCTTAGGCCGCTGGACGCCTTTTTTCGGACATACGGACTGGCCGCGCCTTCACCGGGGTGGTTTTGACGGCGCTGCCTACGACCTCGCCACGTGGCCATTCCGAGGCGCCGGAGGGCGGCTCGCCGCATTGTTTGCCAATGTGGCGCGGGTGAAGGCGTTGGCCGCGGCGTCGCCCCTTGTGGCCGTCGTAAACTCGATGCCCGAACATCGGGCGGCCCGCGCAAAAGGCCAAGTGGCGTTGTGGCTGGCTGTACAGGGCGGAAACGCGTTGTCAGCCAATCCCTCGGCGCTGGACGGTCCTCTCGGCGCGGCCATCCACCGGATCACGCTCGTTCACTTGATGTCCTCTGACATCGGCGGCACCAGCTCTCCGACTGGCAGCGACACCGGCCTGACGCAGCTCGGTCTGTCGCTGATGGCAGCGTGTCATCGGAACCGGGTGCTTGTCGACCTCGCTCATGCCGGCAAACGCACGTTCTGGGACGCGATCGCCGCCCATGATACGAAGTTCCCACCCGTAGTCACGCATACCGGGGTCAACGGCGCCTACCGATCCTGGCGCAACCTCGATGACGACCAGATCGTCGCGATCGCCGACCGCGGCGGATTCGTGTCCGTCATCTTGCATTCCGGTTTCCTCAGAGCCTTTCCCAAACTCGCCACCAGTGACGATGTCGCACGGCATCTAGAACACGTGGTGCAGGTAGGCGGCGAGGACGTCGTCGCCTTCGGTTCCGACTGGGACGGATTCATTCTTCCGCCGTCCGACCTGCCGGATTGCCTGTCGATGCCGACGCTGCTTCGCACCCTGAGGCGCCGAAACTGGACCGAGCAGCGAATCGAGAAAATGCTCGGACTCAATGTGAAACGTGTGCTCACCGCCCTTCGACCGGACCCAATCACTACTCCTGGTTCCGCGCCAATGCCCGCCGTCCGGTGATCTGGTTGATTGCAGTCACAATGGCCAACGAGCCCAAGGAACCAATGACGGCGCCTTCGGCCGCATCGTCCGTCGCTGCGCCAGTCACGTAGGCGAACCCGATCACCGCGGGCACCGCCGTCACCCAAGCGACAGCCGCGTGGCCAGGGTCTCCTAGCCGTCCGGCGACGAAGCCGGGAATTGGGATGAAGGCCGCGCTGTCGACCCGTTTTTCAGTCCAGTCACTCGCGTTTCGCTGTGCAAAAGCATTGGCCGGAGGCACGACGACGACGACGGGCGGCGGAGGTGGCGGCGCCAACGTGACGGGAGGTGGGGCGGGACTGGCACGTAGCCCGAGCACATCGTGCGCCGTGGCCCACAAACTCGCGTCATCGGTGGCAAGGAGCGCATGGCGACGGGCCGGCGACGCTTCAGAGACGCGCGCCTCGATGACGACACCGGGTCCCGACTCGGCCACCGAAACGAACCAAGCCCACTCGCCGGCGGGCATCTCTCGGGCCAAACAGTCCAAAGCTTCGCCACAGCGGGCAGCCACGTCGGACGACATCAATTTGTCCACGGTGACGAGTTCGGTGTTCGGCAAGAAATCGAAATGCCGCGCCAAACGTTCTGCCAGCTCTCCGTTGCCCAGGACGACGACGGACCACGCAGGTGCGGCCGCGAACGCTTCGGGTTCAACTGGCGTCATCCCCGCAATTTCGTCGTAGGTGACGATCGCGGTGCCTTGCGCCAGTTCGAGTTCCAACCCTTCAGGCGTCTGCCCAATGATCCGCGCGTACAGGGTGCGGCCGTCCGCCACCTGGAGGCGCCGGAACTGCTGAGCGTCAGAAGCGGCCGCGAGACCCACGAGAATTGGCCAAATCACAGGCTCACCGGGGGCAACGGACACAACGCGCCGTCACCCGGAGCGCTGTCTACGACCGACAACCATAAGTGGTACGAAACGAATCGCGTAGCGTCGATGGGATTCCAACCGGCAAGCTGCACGTCCCACGCACCCGCTTCGAGCCGCTTGTGCCAATCCATCTGTCCCTCGTACCCGTTGAGACCCAGGGGCTCCCCGCCGTTGTCCACTGGGGCCTGCGGCAAGTCGCAGCCGTCCAAAGGGAAGAGGAGCAGGTCAAACGCAACGTCGTCGGCCGCCGACAGAACCACGGACGCACAAAACGTGCCGCGCTCGAGGTCCAGCACCACGTTGTCCACGTCGGCCACATAGTCTCCGTCCACCGGCGAACGGCCATTTCCCGACCCGCAACCGTCCTTAGACGGAAGGGTCGGCACTGCATCGAGGTCGAATCCGATGCCGGCGAGTTCGCCTTCGAAGTGAAGGCCGTCGTTGACCTTGAGCGCCAAGCGCTGCACACCCTCGCCCCCGGGAATGGGATCCGGCTCGTAGAGTACGGCGTCCGCCCACGTCACGTCGAACAGCGTCGCCACGTCCACCGTGCTGGGCAAGACGTCGCCCGTCGCTGGCAGGTTGGACGCACGCGGCCATTGCGAACATCCAGAAGCCAGTAGGGCGATGGCAAGGACGGCCAGCCGGTTCAGGTCTGTCGAAGTTTGGAGCTGCATACGTTCGCCTGTTTACCACGTCGACGGGTGGGGTGGTCGCGTTAGGCGCGGCGGCGCACACGGAGCGTTCGTGGCTGGCCCAGAAGACGACGACCTTTCCCTCAAACCCGCCGATGCGGGGCTGATCTTTCGGGCCGAGGTTGCAGTGACCAACTTCGGTCTCACGTACTGGCGACATATGCTTGTCATCGTTGTCCTCGGCCTACTCGGAACGTTGGTGCTTGGGCAGTACCGGAACTGGCGGATCGCGAGCGAACGCAAAGGAAGCGCAGACGTTGCCGCTGCCTTGACCACGCTGGATACCACATCAGAACCCGACGAAGCGGCGTTGAAAGCTACGGCCCAGGCTGTTCAGACTGCCGCCTTGGGCCTGGGTGGCTCGGCGCGGGTCGCAGGCCTGCTTCAGTCGGCCGAACTGTTCCGTTTGGGGGGAGACAACGCAGGGCGTAGGGCATCCCTGACTGCCGCTGGTGAACCCAGTGGTGTGCTCGGCTACTCAGTGGCGAGCGGGCTGGCGGCGGTCGATCTGGAGGACGCCAAGGTGGACGAGGCGCTCGCTCGCTACGTCGCATTCGGTCAGTCGTCGGACCCATTTATCGCCCAACAAGCGCATTGGGACCAGGCGCTTGTGCTCGAGTCACTCGGCCGCAAAGCAGAGGCCAAGGTCGTGTGGGAAGCATGGCTCGCAGCTTGGCCCGAGGCCGCACGGTCATTGGACGTGCGGGAGCGCCTTGAGCGGTTGGCGATTCCGTGATCATCGCCGTGCTCGTTCCCCTGGCGATGGCGTTGGACGGCCACGGCGCCGCCTACCTCGCGTGGCGCGTGCCGTTGCCGGGCGAGCCTCTCAACGCGGCGAACCACGCTGAGCGCTCAGGACCCGTCATCGTGGGCGACGACATCTTGGTCGGAGCTGCTGGAGGCACCGCCCTGTTTGCGCTGTCGAGGTCTGACGGGTCGCTTCGACGTCAGTATCCGGCCCATGCCTCTGTGGAATCATCCCCTGTCGTAGAGGGCTCTCGGCTGTGGTTCGGTGACAGCGCCGGAACGACGTGGTGCTACGAAGTGCTCACCGCGACGCCGTGTTGGAAAGAGCCCCATCGCGGCGGCGCACCCGTGTTGTCTGCACCACTGATCGTCAACGACGTCGTGATTGTCACCGACGTCGATGACCTCGTGGTCGGACTGGGCGCGGCCGATGGTGCGTTGCGTTGGCGTTTTCAGCCGACCGCTCCGCAAATCCGAGAGGCCGAACTCACGCTCTACGCTCGCCCGTCTGCGGTACTCATCGGCGATCAGGTGGTCGTCGGGTTCAGTGACGGGTCTGTCGTAGGATTGGACCCGACGTTCGGAGACGAGGTTTGGACGCGCCGGGTCGGGGAGGGGAGGTATCCGGACGTCGTGGCGGAAGCCGTCACCGTGGGGTCCGACATCATCGTCTCTGGTTTCTATGAGCCCCTCGTCGCCATTGATCGAGGCGGACACACCGTCCGTTGGCGTGTCGACGCTGGCGCCAGCGCCCGTGTCGCGGTGGTGGGAAGCGGCCTCGCCGCGGGCGTCCTGCACCCAGGTGTGGACGGTGTTCTCCGCCGCGTTGCTGCGCTGACCGGGGCAGTGACCTGGACCTGGGACAGCGGGACGGGTGGCTCGCTGTCGGCACCGCTATTGACGCCGTCGGGCGCCTACGTAGCTTCATCGTCCGGCGGATTGTTCCTGATCGACGTAGACACCGGCGCTGAGTTGTGGCGCTACGTGGGCGACGAAATCTGGACGGGCGTCACGGCCGCACTCGCCGCGGAGGGCGACCAACTGCTCGTCGTGACGAACGCGGGCTACCTTTACAGTTTTGGACTGCCGCAACGCCCGCACAAGGGCGAAACCCAGGTCACGGCTCCGTAATCTGGCCTGCTTCCAGCGCGGCCGAAGCGGCCGACGCTTGTGAAGCATCGTCGAAGCGCAGGGCGATGGTGAAGGCCCTGGCATTGGGATCCACCCCCAGCGTGACGTGCGCGCTTGCTTCCAACATTTCTGGGTTCATTCCCTGACCGACGAGGTAGCGCACCGCGGCCGTCGCACGTGCGCTTGCCAAATCCCAGTTGTCGAACCAGGCGGAATGGCCCACGAGTGGCGCTGCGTCGGCATGTCCGATGACCTGAACCTTGGCCTCCACGCCGTCCAATGCCGTGGCCAGCCTCGCCAAGTAACCAAACGCACTCGGGTGCAGTTCCGCCGACGCAGGCGCGAAATGGTGCCGAGTGGGCGGCGTCAGCGTGAGATCCTGTTCCACAAAACCGATCTGAACCGTGTGATCGGTCAGGCTGCCGTCGAGTGTGCGTTTCGTCGTCTCGGCGAACGGGTCGGAGACGACGTCCACAGAAAAGGTGTGATTGTCGAGAAACCCCTTGCTGTCCTCCATCTGCAACCAATCTCGCATCATTTGCGGCAATGACTTGGAGAAGGCGTCTTCAATGCCTTCCTCCACAGCCTTGGCTTTGGTCGGGTCGGTTTGATTCGTGGCGTACATCACCACGAAGAACGCGAAGAGCAAGGTGATGAAGTCGGCGTAGGAGACCAGCCATCGCTCATGATTCTCATGTTCTTCATGCTTCGGCTTGCGGCTCACGCAACCGCCTTCTTGGTGCCGCCATGGGCGTCGATGTAGGGCGACAGGGCCTCTTCCAGGTGGCGCGGGTTTTCACCAGCTGCGATGATTTCAATGCCGGTGAGAATCATCTGTTTTCCTGCCGCGTCTTCACTCACGATTTTCTTCAGGCGCATTCCGATAGGCAAGGCGATGAGGTTCGCGATTCCTACGCCGTACACGGTGGCCACGAACGCCACCGCGATACCGCCGCCGAGCGCGCTCGGATCGGACAAGTTGTGCATGACGTGAATAAGGCCCAGGACCGCGCCGATGATTCCGATGGTCGGGGCAAAACCGCCTGCCGTCTCCAATACTTTTCCGGCGCGACCGTATTCGTGTTCGTACACTTCGATATCAAGCTCGAGCAACTTCACGACCTGGGCAGGAGGCGTGCCATCCACCAACAAGCGTAGGCCGCGGCGAAGAAAGGGATTTTCGATCGTGGGGAGTTTGGATTCCAACGCCAACAGACCGTCTTTCCGCGCATCCGCAGCCAGAGACACCATTTGTTCCATCACGTGATGGGTATCGATGCCGTTTTTCTTGATGAGGCGAGGCAACAGACGCTTGAGGGCCCCGAGTTCGCTGTTCGTCGAGGCCAACCACGTCGCAGACACCGTGCCGCCAAGCACGATCAACGCGGCGGTAGGCTGCACGAGCGCGTCAAAGCTACCGCCTTCGAGCGCGTTTCCACCGACGATGGACCCGAGCCCAAGCGCCAACGCGATGAACGGAATCGGGTCCATGGAAACGACCTCCGATAGCCTCTCGGATCAATCAGTCGGCCTTTCAGCGCCGAGTCAAGCGTTGGCGCTTGCGGCGCCGCTCCGACCCGGTTCAATGGCGAAACCCGAGGCCTGAGATGATGTGGTTGTGCCTGCTTTCTGCGTCCATGGCCGGTACGGCTGCCTGGGTTCGATTCCCAGCTCTACGCGGCGCCGACGTCGTGTTCACGGCGGAAGGTGACCTGTGGCGGGTGCCGGTCGAGGGTGGCCTTGCGCGCCGACTCACGAGCCATCCGGGCCAAGAAACCAACGCCGCGATCAGCCCGGATGGAAAACTCGTCGCTTTTACCGCCGAGTACGAAGGTCCGGCTGAGGTCTACGTCGTGCCCATCGGCGGTGATCTGCCGAAAAGGCTGACCTATGACGGCGACCGCGCTGTGGTACGCGGCTTCTTGCCAGACGGACGCGTATTGTACACGACGCGTCGATTCAGTACGCTGCCCGACTGGCAACTCGTCGCCGTCCACCCGATCACAGGCGTCAAGGAGCGCCTACCGCTTGCGCAGGCCTCCGATGCCGTTGCGGACGGGGCCGGCAACCTGTTTTTCACGCGGCTCGAGTTTCAGGGAAGCCACACACGTCGCTACCGGGGCGGCACCGCGCAGAATTTGTGGCGGTGGGCTCCGGGGTCCGAAGCGGTGCCGCTGATGCCCGACTTCGCCGGCACGAGCAAAGCGCCGATGCTTCAAGGCGGCCGGCTATTTTTCGTATCGGACCGAGATGGCGCCATGAATCTGTGGTCCATGACGCTCGACGCAAAAGAATCAAAACAGCACACGTTTCATAAGACCTTCGACGTTCGATCCCCGTCGATGGACAACGGGAGGATCGCCTACCAATTGGGCGCCGACCTGCACGTGTTCACGGTCGCTGATGGCACCGACCGGGTCGTGCCGGTGACCCTGGCCTCCGACCTCGACCAACTGCGCGAGAAGTGGGTGACGGATCCGATGGCGTGGACCAGCGCCATCACCTTGTCGCCATCGGGCGATCGCGTCGCGCTGACCGCGCGCGGCCTCGTCTTCACGGCCCCAGTCGAGCCCGGGCGGATCGTGCAAGCCACACATACGAGCGGAACTCGATGGCGCGACGCCACGTTCTTGCCCGACGGCGGACTCGTGGCCCTGGGCGACACCACAGGGGAATTCGAGTTGTACAGCATGCCGGCCGACGGCATGACCGCCCCGAAGCGGATCACGGGGAATGGCGACGTTTTGCGTTCCAAGCCCGTCGTTGCGCCTCAGGGCAACCGGGCAGCTTGGACCGACAACGACCGGTCCTTGTGGGTCGTGGACCTCAGCACGGGGCTGACAACGTTGGTCGAGCACAATGACAGCGCAGCGCCTCAGGACTTGGTGTGGTCCCCGGATGGCCAATGGCTGGCCTACGCCTCTGCCGCGCCCGATAGTTATCTGGTCATTCGGTTGTGGTCGCCGGCAGCACCCACCCCAATCGATGTCACGTCGGACCGGGTCACGTCCTACAGCCCCGCCTGGGACGCCTCGGGAGACATCCTCTACTTTGTGTCAGACCGCGACCTTCAGTCGGTCGTGGGCAGCCCGTGGGGCTGGTGGCAGCCCGAGCCCTACCTGAATGAGACTTCCGGCATCTATGGGCTTCGTTTGCGCCCCGATGTGGTGTGGCCGTGGCGTTTTCGGACGGAGCTGGAACCGAAGGTTGACGGGGATGAGGGCGAAAAGGACGACAACGGAGGCAAGGGCGACAAGAAGAAAGACAAAAAGAAGAAGGCGGACGAGCCTATCAAGCCTGTAGTCATCGCGTTCGATGGCCTGATCGGGCGTTTGGACCGTGTTCCCATCGGACGAGGCAACTTCCAAGGGCTTGAGGCCGGAAAGGACCTCCTCTTCTTCAATGACGTGACAGTCGGGAGCGAGGATGTGCCCCTCAAAGCGGTCAAGGTCGGACCGCGTCCCGAGGTCGAGACGCTTCTCGAGTCTGTGAACACTTGGATGCTGTCCGGCGACAGAAACAAACTCTTGTTTCAGGACGATGACGGACTTTTCGTCGTGGACGCCGACACGTCGGTGCCGGAAGAACGCGAGGACCACAAAGTGGACCTCAACGGCTGGGCGCTTTCTACGACCCCTCGGGACGAGTGGCGTCAGATGGTTCGCGACGCGTGGCGGATGGAGCGAGACTTCTTCTACGACCCTGAGCTTCACGGCGTGGACTGGCAGGCGCAGCTTGACCGCTTCTTGCCGCTGGCGGACCGCGTGACCGACCGCGCCGAGTTGTCGGACTTGCTGTCCCAGATGGTGGGAGAGTTGTCCGCCTTACACATCTTTGTGTTCGGAGGCGACCACCGAACGGGGCGCGATCACGTAGAGATAGGCGCCTTAGGTGCGGAACTCGCGTACCAACCGGGGGCCGGCGGTTGGCGGGTCGTGCACGCCTACCGGACCGACCCTGACTACCCCGACGACCGGGGACCGTTGGAGCGTGAGGGCGTGAACGTACAGCCCGGCGACATAATCACGTCGATCAACGGCCAACCCGTTGAGGCCGTTGCCGATCTCGGTGTGTTGCTTCGAGGCACCGTCGGCCAGCAAGTACGATTGGGTCTCAGGCGCGGCAAGGACATTCGGGAGGCCATCGTCGTTCCGGTCTCGCAAGGAGGGGAGGCCAACCTGCGCTACCACGATTGGGAGATCAGCCGTCGCACCCTCGTCGAGGAGCGAGGCAAACAGCGGATCGGGTACGTGCACTTGCGGGCGATGGGGCAGAGCAATTGGACCGAATTCGTTCGCGGTTTTTACCCGGTGTTCAACCGCGAGGGGCTCATCATCGACGTTCGCCATAACCGCGGCGGCAACATCGACTCTTGGGTCATCGAGAAGCTGCTCAGGAAGGCGTGGATGTACTGGCAGGCGCGAGGCGACGCCCCTACGTGGAACATGCAGTACGCATTTCGTGGTCACATCGTCGTGCTGACCGACGCACACACCGCGTCGGACGGCGAAGCCTTTGCGGAAGGCGTCAAACGTCTCGACCTTGGCCATGTGCTCGGGACGCGTACCTGGGGTGGCGAAATCTGGCTCAGCTTCGACACCTGGCTGGTAGACAACGGCATCGCCACCGCAGCAGAACTCGGCGTCTATGGGCCCGAGGGAGAATGGCTCGTAGAGGGGCATGGCGTGGACCCGGATGAAGTCGTGGACAATCCGCCCCATGAGACGTTTAGCGGGTCTGACCGCCAGTTGGAAGCCGCAATTGCGTGGTTGAACAACAGAATTGCCGAGGAACCAAGACCCGTTCCGCCACCTCCTCCGTTTCCGAACAAGGCTGGCCTCAACTCGCCGCCCCGGTGACCGATTGGGGCGCCGGAGGACGCCTCATGTCGTTATTCAATACACTCCAAACCGGCGCAAGCGGTCTTGGTGCAAGTTCATTGTCGTTGGGGGTCATCGGAGACAATATTGCCAACCTCGGAACTGTCGGCTTCAAACGAAGCTCGGCCACGTTTGAGGATGCATTTCCCTCGATGATCGGCTCCTCGTCCGGAATCTCTTCGTTGGGCAATGGGTCCGCAACGGGCGGCGTGCGTGCCGCGTTCATGCAGGGCTTGCTCGAGCCAACGAGTTCGCCCCTCGACATGGCAATTTCCGGCGGAGGGTTTTTTCCCGTCCGAGCCGGAAACCAAACGTTTTTTTCGCGAGACGGCAGCTTCGCCCTAGACGCGGACGGCTACCTCGTCAACTCGGGTGGCCTCAAAGTCCAAGGCTACCAAGCGTTTGACGACACCATTTCCAGCGTCGTCGGCGATCTGCAGATTGCTACCGGGCCCGTACAGCCTCAAGAGACAGCGAACATCACGCTCGACGTCGTTCTCGCCAGTCAGGAGGATTTCTCCACGACGCCCTATGCCGGGCTCACCCTCGACGGAACGTCGATCGGTGTCGACGACGCCAGCGCGGAAGCGGATTTCTCGACCAGCGTGAGCGTGTTCGACTCGATGGGCCGCAAACATGACGTCGTGATCAACTTCGAACAAACCGGCGCCAACGATTGGACGTGGTCCGCCGTCATCGACGCCGGGGAGACCGACGCCCCGGGTGCGATTGACGGCATGGCGCTGGAGATTTCCGGCGGCACAATGAGTTTCGACACCTCCGGCAACCTGACGGCGTCGACCCAGGCGCCGACGGCGATCTCGTGGTTGTGGCCCGGTGCAGATGCATTTGATTTCACGCTCAATACTGGCCTCGCCGGTGCGGAAGGCCTTGCGCGAATGGTGGGTTCGGAGCCCGACGACACCTCATCGGTCACCAGCCTAAGCCAAGACGGGTTTGGCGTGGGCAACCTCACCAGTGTCTCTGTGGACCCGGACGGCAAGGTTCAGGCCATGTACAGCAATGGCGAAGAGCGTGTGCTCGGGCAGATCGCCTTGGCCATGTTCCCGGCCGACACCGGCCTCCTTCGCGTGGGAGGCAACCTGTGGTCCGAGACGGCGCAGAGCGGCGAACCGGCCCTGGGCGTTCCCGGAACCGGCGGCCGCGGCACCACGGCCGGCTACGCCCTGGAAAAAAGCAACGTCGAACTCGAAGACGAATTTGTCGCCATGATTTCCGCTCAGCGCAGCTACCAGGCTTCTGCTAGCGTCATCCAAACCGCCGATGAAACACTCCAGGAACTCGTAGGCCTCGTCTAGGTCAACAAGGGCGGCACCATGTCGGCAGATCAAGGGGATGCCCCGCTGGAAGGCGCGGCTCCCAAGTCGAAGAAACTCAAATTCGCAGCGACGGCACTCGCTGTCCTGCTGTTGGGTGGGGGGGTTGGCTTCGCTGGTGCGACGTACGGCCCCGAACTGCTCGGCCTGGAAGGCGACGCAGAGCCGAGCGAGGCGGGAGACGAACACGCTCCCGAAGCTGCCCACGGAGAGGAGGCGCCGGCCGAGGAAGCCCACGGTGGCGGCGGTCATGGGGAAGCCCCCTCAGGGCACGGAGCTCCTGCGGCGGCCGCACCGAAGAAGTCAGGACCCATCCTGATTCCTCTCGACCCCTTCACGATCAACCTCAAGGGTTCGGGTGGGGCACGGGTGCTTCGACTTCGTGTAGAGTTGCAGGCCGATGCCAAACATGAAGAGAAATTGACCGAGCAGATGGCCCGGATGCGAGACGCCGTTCTCACCCTCGGAGGCGACTACACGTGGTCCGACCTGGAAGGCGCGGATGGCAAGATGCGACTCCGAGACGAACTGCTGGCGAGGGTGAACAGTTTCGGCGGGAAAACTGTCGTCGACGAATTATTTTTTACTGAATTCGTGGTTCAGTGAATGGCAACCAACGGGCTTGGTTCCCGCGTCGACAGGGAGGTGCTCGTCCACGTGGAGCACTTGTTCCGCAATGCGGCTACCCGCCTTCGGACCCAGTTGCTGAATCGCTGTGGAAGGGATGTGCCCGTTCGCGTGGCGTCGGTGGACACGGCACGAATCGGCGAGGTCTTTGAACGCTCCAAGGGTGTAGGCTCAGCCACGTCGAGCATTCGTGTGACGCCGTCTGACCTTCAGGGCTTTGTCCTGATGGATTACCCCCTCGCACATCGCTTGATTGGGATGATGCTCGGGGACGACGGGAAATGCGCAGATTCCCGACCGAATCGCACCATGACCCGGTTCGACTTGAAAATGGTCGGTGCCGTTGCTGGGGACGTCATCGCATCAGTCATTGAAGCCGTGACGATGCCAGGCACGGTTAACGCGTGCGTCGAAAATGTCGTCGCAAATCCGCGCGCTGCGCTGACGCTTCCTCGCAGCACCGCGATGATTGAGGTGACGCTCGACTTCGGCCCTGCTGCCTCTCCGTTCGGCCTCGTGTCGGTGTTGTTGCCCCAGTACGCGACGGGTGTTTTGTGGCCAGATCGTGACCTGCGACGGCCGAGAGAGCCTGACCAAACCTCGATGGGACGGGTCATGCCACTCCGGGTCGACGTCGTCGCCGAACTGGCGCGGACGACGCTTAATCTCGGTGACGTCCGGAAACTGGTCCCTGGCAGCCTCATAGAACTGGGGCCGGTCGGGGAGGTCACGGTGCGGATCAGGGGTCGCGCTGCGTTGTTGGCGCAGCCTGGGGAACGAGACGGCGTGCGTTCGGTCAAGATTGTGAGGCGGTTGGAAGCCGCGGCCTGAGCGTGTCTGGGTCCACCAGACACCAGCCGTCGACTTGGTCCTCAACTCTAGCGCCTGTTGACCGATTGGGGCGCAGCGCAGGGGGCCCCGGTGGCAGGATTGGACCGTGACATGGGCTTTCTCCTAGACATTCCGATCGAAATCGTGATCGAGCTCGGTCGAACCACCCTTTCGGTGAAGGACCTTTCCGAGCTCAAGACCGACGACATCGTTCAACTCGATCGGGCGGCCGGCCAGCCGTTGGACATCCGTGCCGGCGGACGCCTCGTGGGCCGCGGCGAGGTGGTCGTTCAGGACGACCGCGTTTCCCTCCGGGTCATCGAGCTGTTTGAGCGGGCCGAGCTGTGATCGTCGCCCTCCTTACAACGCTGGCCTTAGCCAACGATCCGGATTTCGAGCGTTTGTTCGGGTCCACAACCGCGGCCCCGTCGGCGGGTCCTGTCGCCGCTCCCGTCGGCTTCAGCCTTGAGCCATTCGTGACCGTCCTCGGCCTCTTGGCAATCGGCGCCGCGGCTTGGTGGTTGCGAAAACGCACATCGGCAAATTCAGCGCCTTCCGCCGAACTTCGGGTCGTGGCGCGTGCTTCGTTGACGGCCCAAAACGGCCTGAGCGTTGTGGAAGTCAAGGATGGCCAGGGGCAGTGGACCCGGTTGTTGGTGGCTGACGGTCCCACCCCCTCGTTGGTGGCCGACCTGGGCCGCGTCGACGCCCCACAAACGACGGCCGAACAGCCCTCCTTCGCCAGCCTCGTCCAGGACGAAGACGAGGACATCGTACCGGTGACGCCCACGCCCATCGGAGATCGTGCAGCGCGAGCGCGGGCATTGGTGGCCGAAATGGCCGCAGCCGCTCGAAATGAAGACAGAGCCACGGGACCCGTGTCCTCATCCCGTCCAGGCGCGGCGGCCCGCTATCGAGAGCACGGATGACACCGGACGTGACTGACGCTGCGATGCAACTGGCCAACGCACCCGACAGCGGCAGTGCAGTTCGGCTCGTCATTGTGCTCACGGCGCTCGCGATGTTGCCAGGTCTCCTCCTGGCGATGACGCCTTTTGTCCGGTTCGTGGTCGTGTTGTCGTTGCTGCGTCAGGCGCTGGGGCTCCAACAAGCTCCCCCGAACCAAGTCCTGGTTGGCCTCTCGCTGTTGCTCACGTTGTTGGTCATGCAACCCACGGTGGATGCCGTCAGAAGCACCGCCTTCGAGCCCTATATGGCCGGCACGCTCGCCACCGAAGACGCACTCGAAGCCGGCCTCCTCCCTCTCCGCGCCCATATGATGAGTCAGGTGTCGCGAAACGACCTGGCCGCCGCGATGCGCATCGCGCGAATGCCAACGCCGGATGCATGGGAGGACGTTTCCACGACCGTCTTGACGACTGGCTATGCGTTGACGGAGTTGCGCCGCGCCTTTTCCATTGCGCTCAAGGTGTACCTGCCATTTCTGGTGGTCGATATGGTGGTGTCCAGCATTCTGCTCGGGCTCGGCATGATGATGTTGCCCCCCGTAGTCGTATCCGTCCCGTTCAAGTTGCTGCTTTTCGTATTGATGGACGGGTGGACGCTGCTCGTCACGGGCCTCGCAAACAGCGTGCATCCATGAACGAAAACCTCGCGTTATTCGATCTACAGCAGGCCCTCCGCGTGGCCCTCCTGCTCTCCGCTCCCGGCCTTGCCGCTGCGCTGATCATCGGCACGTTGGTCAGCCTGTTGCAGGCGGTGAGCCAGGTGCAAGAAAGCACGTTGGTCTTCGTGCCAAAAATTATCGGCGTATTCGCCGTGCTCGCAGCGTCCGCCGGGTGGATGCTAGAGATTGCGGTCCGGTACGGAAGAACGGTTTTCGAGTCGATCGCTCAGGTGCCGTAATGGACGCGGAGACGACGGCGGTGACGGCAGGGCTCGTCTTCGCGCGGATCGCGGGTCTGTGTACGTCGCTACCCGTTTGGCAAATGGAGGGTGTGCCTCGGGCGGCGCCGATTCTCGTCGCCATCACGACGACCGCCCTGATCGCACCGAACGTCGCACCCGTCACGCCGGGAACCGGTTTGTGGATTGCTGCGGGCGCAGAGGTCGTGCTTGGGTTGACGCTCGGTGCTGTCGTGTCGGCCGTTTTCAACGCCGTGGCAGTGGCCGGTGAGGTCATCTCAAGTCAGTCCGGCGCCAACCTCGGCAACGTGCCGGACCCCATTCTAGGGGGGCAAGTGGGCGTTCTCGGACGCGTGTCCACGTTGGTTGGGATGGTTGTCTTCGTACTCGGCGACCTGCACCTCCGTTGTTTGGAGGCCGTGGCAAGGAGCTTTGACGTTGCGCCGCCGGGTTCGTTGCTCTTCCCCGCACCCGAACTCATGGTCGGTGCCGCGTCCGCGTGTTTTTCACTCGGGATCCAGCTCGCGGCGCCCCTCATCGTGGGCGGCTTCGTCGTGCAGTTGCTGATGGCCGTGCTCGGTCGACTCGCCCCGCGCATGCATGTCTTTTTCGCGGTGGGCGGTCCGTTGGCTTCTTTGGTTGCGATCGCCCTCTTTGCAGCGTCTTTGTACTGGATGGCGGCGGGCGCGCGGGTCGGGCTGGACCAGGTGGTGCCCCAAATCGCGACGTTGGGGAGACCCTAAGTGGCGGACTCAGACGCGGAGAAAAAACACGATCCGACGGACCGACAGTGGGCTGACGCCGCGCTGAAGGGTCAAATTCCGAAGTCGGCAGAGGCGCTGGCTTCGTTGACGATGCTCGCAGGCGTGTGGGCCTTGGTGCGTTTCAACTCCCATCTGGTAGACAACGTCAGTGCCGCATGGGTTCGCTGTTGGTCGGCCTCGGACACGATCACCGTGCAGTCAGCGACCCACCTGCTCTGGGCGCTTGCAGGCGATTCGGCGAAGGCCGTCGCGATCACGCTGATGGCGGCCTCCATGGCCGCGCTCGGTTTGGGCTTGGCGATGACCCAGGGGCAGACGGCCGACGACGTGTTGGAAATGAAACCGGAGCGCTTGGACCTGTTCAAGAACTTCCAGCAGATATTCGGGTCCGCCACGCCGTGGATGGAGTTGGTGAAGAACCTTCTTCGCCTTTCGCTGGTGGTCGGAGCGGCTTGGTACGCTGTCCGGGACGATGTGGCCGGCTGGCCTCGCCTTGCTGCAATTGGGCCCAGTGCGCTCGCCGATGAACTCGTTCGTGTGTCATGGGACGTGTTGACGACGGCCGTTCCCGTCATGTTGTTCATCGGGGTTGGAGACTACGCATGGTCTTGGTGGCGAATGTTTCAGGACCTCAAACGCACAGACGAACAGGTGAAAGAGGATCATAAAGCGTCGGAAGGGGACCCGAGGGTCAAACAACAACGCCGTCAGCGTGGACGTGAGTTGCTCCGCCGAAACGGCGGCCTACGGAAGGTGAAAACGGCCCACGTCGTGATCACCAACCCGACCCACTACGCGGTCGCGTTGCGCTACGAACGCGGCAAAGACAAGGCGCCCGTTGTCGTGGCCAAAGGGGTCGATCACCTCGCCGCGCTGATTCGAGAAGAAGCCCGGCGGAACGGGATCCCCAAGATCGAGGATCGAATGCTGGCGCGCGGTTTGTACGCTCGGGCCCACCTCGGACGACCGATTCCCGAGAGCCTCTTCGGACCCGTCGCCCGGGTTCTGGCTGTGGTCATGGCCCGACGCCGGGCGACCAAGCCGCGTTAGCGCCGCGAGGCCCTGAGGACCTATGGACCACGACGCAGAAAACGACGACCCCCGTTTGTACCGCATCCGCCACAGCTTGGCGCACGTGCTTGCGCAAGCAGTGGTCAAGTTGCGCCCCGGGACTACGCTTGGGTTCGGGCCACCGATCGCGGATGGGTTTTATTACGACTTCAATCTGTCCACCCCGCTGACGGAGGAGGACTTTCCGGCGATCGAAAAGGAAATGCGCCGTATTATTTCGGCCCGCCAACCGTTCTCCTGCGAGGACCTCGCAACGGACAGTGCGCTCGCCCGAATCGATGCCATGGGTGAGCCTTACAAACGCGAATATGCGCAAGAACTGGTAGGGAAGAAAGAACTCAGCTGTCTCAGCTTCTACACCAACGGGTCGTTCGTAGACATGTGTGAGGGACCGCATGTGGATCACACGGGTGAGTTGCCTCCCGACTGTTTCAAGATCAAGTCGTTGGCGGGCGCCTACTGGCGAGGCGACCATCGAAACACGATGATGACCCGCGTTTATGTGTGGGCTTTCGGCTCGCGCGTTGCGTTGGAGGCCTACGTCAAAGCGTGGAAGGACGCACAAGAACGAGACCACAAGAAGTTGGGCAAGGAGCTCGACCTGTTCGTCGTCGACGAGCTGATCGGCAAGGGCCTACCTCTGTGGCTGCCGAATGGCACAGTCGTTCGCGACCAGCTCCAAAAACTGATGGAAGAACTGGAATTCAAAGCGGGGTACCAGCGCGTTTCCACGCCCCACTTGTCCCGGGAGGAACTGTACTATCAGACGGGCCACTTGCCTTATTACGCCGCACACATGTATCCGGCGATGGAACTGAAGGAGACCGACAGCCACGGTGAGGAAGTGGTACGCGAAACGTATCGTCTCCGGCCAATGAATTGCCCGCACCATCACCGCATTTTCGCCGCGCGCCCTCGGTCCTACCGCGACCTTCCGATGCGGTTGGCCGAGTATGGGCAGGTGTACCGGTTCGAGGATTCTGGGGCACTTTCTGGCCTCCTTCGGGTGCGCGGAATGTGCATGAATGACGCCCATATTTACTGCACAGTAGAGCAGGTGCGAGCAGAGTTCATCGCTGTCATGGACCTTCATCGTATCGCCTACGCCACGCTCGGAATGAGCAATTATTATATGCGCTTTTCGACGTGGGATCCCAACGACCCGAAAGGGCGGCAGAAGTTCGTGGATGACCCTGAGAATTGGGCCAGTACGGAAGCGCAGGTGAGGGAGGCCATGATTGAAGTTGGATTACCCTTCAAAGAAGTGAAGGGAGAAGCAGCGTTCTACGGTCCCAAGATCGACGTTCAGTTCCATACGGTCACGGGGCGAGAAGAAACGGCAAGCACGAATCAGCTCGACTTTGCGATTCCGCCTCGCCTTGGTTTGGTCTACCGCGGCTCCGACAACGGCGACCACCATCCAATGGTGATTCACCGGGCGCCGCTCGGAACCCACGAGCGTTTTGTCGCCTTTCTCATCGAGCACTTCGGGGGCGCATTCCCGACGTGGCTCGCTCCGGTACAAGTACGCGTCATCACGGTGTCGGACAGGTTCAACGAAGCCGCAGCGGCCTGGGTCACGGAGCTGCGGAACCGTTTTGTCCGTGCGGAGTTGGATCCGTCGAACGAAACCATGGGCAAGAAGATTCGGGAGGCCGCTTCTCAGAAAATCCCCAATGTTGTGGTTCTCGGGGAGCGGGAAATCGCCGACGGTACCGTCGCGCTTCGACGGCATGGAAGCCGCGACTCGCGCGTCCTGCCCCGTGGCGAATTCGAGGCCACGTTGGAGCGCTCGATTCGGGAACGCAGCGACACGTTCTGGACCTAGAGGCGGGCGCGACGCAGCTCTCGCGGCTACGGGGTCACCCCAGCTAGGCGGAGGTGGCGCTTGTTGTGCTTGTTGTTCGGAACACTCGCGTTGGCTCAGGAGCCGACGGATGACGCCCGCTTCGGGCTGTCGGTCGGCACAGGGCCTCGGCCCTTCCAAGCGTTGACGTTGGGCTTGACCGGGCTCGGCGCGCGTGTGTTCGTGCCAACCACGAGCCGGGTGACACCTTGGCTTGGCGCGTCGGCCACGGTGGCAAAAGCGTCGTCCTTTGACGAGGGTTTCCAGAGTGACGCTGTGGTGGTCGGAGCCTCAGCCGTTCACGCGTCTGGCGGAATTCGAGCAGATACGCGCGACCCAGCAGATCACATGCTGATCCCCTACGTGCTGGTGGGCGGTCTGGCCGGTCGCGTGTCGGTTTGGGAAAAATACAAGGAATTCGAGGAACGCTTCAGCTCGGGCTCGACGTCTTTCGGACTCTTCGCCGGGCTCGGCCTTGACGCGTTTCTGACACCGGACCTTTCAATCGGCGGCGAATTCGGCGGATTCGGAGCGGTGTCTACTGGCTCTAGCAAGACGGTATTCGCCGGCTCGAAGGACAAAGGCGACGCGCTCGTGGGGACCACCGTCATCACGACGTACTCCTCGTTGATGATCACGGTGTGGCGATGAGTGCCGGCCTCGTACTGCCATTCCTGCAGATCGGGACAGGTCAACGGGTGCTCGATGTTCCTGCAACTGAAGTGCTTTTCGGAGGGGGCGTTCGGGCAGGTGTGGACTTCGGTCGCGTCGCCCCCTTTGTCGGCGGAAACGTGGTCGCAGTCGGCGTGAGCCAAATCGGTGAGCAAAACGACGGGAGTGGGGGTTGGCTGAGCGTAGCGGCCGGAATGCGCGTCGATTTCGCCAAGCGGGACGCCCTCGCAACACCCTTCGTCTCGCTGGGAGGCCTTGTCGGTTCCGGCGAGATGGCGTTCAACGAATCCTTGCCCTTTGCAGCGGACGGCTACGCGGTGGGTCTCGACCCTGCAATCGGCGGCTTCGTCGGGGCTGGCGTGGACGCCCAGGTGGTCCCAGGCCTGTCGCTCGGGGTGGAGGTGGGGGCCGTACATACCAGAGGCCGGGTCTACTTCCTGGACGAGGCGGGGGGCAATGACGACTGGGAGGCGTCGGGTTCGGCCACCTTTGCCTACGCCGACGTCCACGTGGTGTTCGCCCTGGGCGCGGGAGGTGGCTCGTGATGATCGCGCTGTTGGCATCCGCGTGGGCGGCAGGGCCTTACCTGGCAGGGGGTCTCGCGGTCACGCCCAATCCCGGGACCTTGATCGTGCCCGCGTGGCGACTGGGCGTGGCCACGGACCGAGTCGTCGGCTGGGGTTCGGCAACCTTCGCGGCGCTCGACGTAGACCAGGTGACCGACGGAAACGCCATCGCCGGGATGGTCGTACGTCCCCGACTGGGCGCCCGTTTCATGCTGGGGGACACCCAACCACAAGCCCCGGGCTGGTTCCTGGCCACAAATGTCTCCACCCTTGTTTTTGCGTTGTACGACGACGGCGAAGACGTGCTTGTGCGCGACGCGGTGAGCGTTCGCATTCCTTTCGGTGTGGGTCTGGGGTTTGGGCTCAAAGCGAAGGTCAACGAGGTCATTGCGGTGTCCCCTGAAATCGGCCTGGATTGGGAAAATTCCCGCACAATTTCAGACGGAAACGAAGTCCTATCGTTCGGCACGCTGCTTACTGTCGCAGCGTTGAACTTCGACATTCTTCCCTAATCTATACGCCTTTCGCGATCGAAACCAGCGCCTCTGCCAGCGTGTCCGCCTCGTGATCGGTCGTGTACACGTTGGGCGTCAGCCGGACGCCACGATGCGTGTGGTGATCAATTCCCACTGAAAAAATCCGCCACCCGTCCCACAAGGCCGCGACCAATTCAGCCGGGGTCTTTCCGACGATTTCGACGACCCCGATTCCACCGCTGCGCGCTGGGTCGTCAAGCGTGTGAAGCTTCACATTCGGCAGCGTTCTGACCGCATCTGTCCATCGCATCCGGAGGCCGTGAAGGCGTTGATGCTTTCGTTCAGCACCAATCCTGCGATGGAAAACGAGCGCCTCGGCAATGGCATTGTGGTTCGCGGCCGGGTGCGTCCCAATCTCTTCAAATTTGCGAATGTCGGCGTCTCGGGACGCGCCTGTGGCCTGGAGGGGCCAGATTTCGGGAATCCGCTCCCGCCGTATATACAACATTCCCGTTCCGATGGGCGCCAACAACCACTTGTGCAAGCTGGTCCCGAGCGCGTCGCAGCCTAAGTCGCCGATTTGGAATGGTAAATGAAAGGTCGCGTGGGCCGCGTCTACAATGGAAAATACACCCCTCGCTCTAGCCAATTGGCACAATTCGCGAACGGGAAACACCTGCCCTGACACATGCGTCACATGGGTCACATGGAGAACCCGGGTCTTCGAAGTCATCGCGTCGGCGAAGCGTTGCAGGATTTGGACGTCTGTCGCAGGGACGGGAATGGCCACGACGACCACCTCGATTCCGTCCCGACGAACACGCTGATCCCAGGTATCGCGCATCCTCGGGTAGTCTTGGTCGCTGACCAGCACCTGATCGCCCTTACGAAGCGAAAGGCCCAATTGCACGATTTGAAGGGCTTCGCTCGCGTTGCGCGTGATGGCAACCGTCTCGGCGTCAACGCCCATCTCATCGGCCAATTCACGGCGAACGGCTTCGATCCCGGGTTCCAGCCACGACCACATTGTATAGGTCGGGCCAAGGTTTTGAATATCGAGGTAGCGCTTGAAGGCGGCGTGAACGACCCGCGGACTGGGGCAGACACCGCCGTTGTTGAAGTTGATGAACGTTCGGTCAAGGTCGAATGCGTCCTGGACCTCGCGCCAAAGCGCAGCTTCGTCCATGTCGGGCACCGGCAAGGGTGCCGGGCGACCGTGTGCACTCCCAGCAACGACCGTGGCCGCTCCGGCCATCAACGCACGACGTGTCCACATGCTGACCCCTAGTCGATAACCAAATCGTCAATGAACAACGTGTTTGGGCCGAACCCGCTCCCTGAGAGGTGGGTGGTGTCCCGAATCCACACGCGTGACAATCGGGTCGGGTCCAGCGGTTCCGGACGTCCATCCAGTGGACGGGCGTCCAGCAGGCTGACGGACACCTCGGTACTTGCGTCGATCGGAACCTGAATCGAGCTTCCAATCACATACTCGCGACCAGCGTCGTCTTGAGCCCACAACCGGAGCCAAGCTTCCATATTCGCCGAGCGAACAGAGAATCGAATTCTCCCGGGAGCCGGCATGGGGTCGGCAAACGCGAACACAAGCTCGTCGCTGGCCCGAACCGACACGACCGTGGTCCATACGAGTTCCATGTCGCCGGAGGCGTCAGTCTGTCGGGTCTGAATCGACCCGCGATCCGCATGAATCCACGGATGGAAGACGCCGTGGTCGCCCGAGAAGTCCCAGGTCACCGGTGCCGAATGGATCGCCGCACGATCGAGGTCGATCCTTGCCACCAAATCCTGGCAGGCCACGCGGCACGCGCCCACTTGGATGCCAGCCAAGGCGGTCAGGCGGGCATCGTCGATTTCCCCATGTACCCACCGAGCGAGGGCCAGCCGATAAACCGCCTCTTCATGGACTTGGTGTTCGGAGGGAAAACCCTGTACAAGTTCATTGAATCGCGCTTCGGATTCCAAGGGGTCACCGTCGATTGATTCGGCGAGGACAGCGTCGTACAGGGCGTCCCAGGCGTCGCGCTCTCCGGCCCGAGCGGCGACGGCGAGCCACTGCAGCCAGCCCATCATCCCTCGTTGGCGATGAAACGATACCCAACGCCGTGCAGCGTCTCGATGTAGCGAGGCTCTGCAGCGTCATCCCGCAGTTTTTTCCGGACGTTGAGGATGTGCGTGTCCACCGTGCGGGTCGTGACGTTGGGGCTGTACTTCCAAATACTGGTAAGCAGCTCGCCGCGAGGCAGGACTTTGCCGCGGTGTTCGATGAGGTACCGCAACAACTCCTGCTCACGGTTGGACAGGCGTTCTTCGGCATCCGGGTGGCGAATCACGTAGTTGTCGAGGTCCACCTCGGTCGTCCCGAAGCGGTACACGGATTTTGCACCCCCTGTGCGCCGAAGCACCGCGTTCACCCGGGCCTTGAGCTCAAGAAGGCTGAACGGCTTGGTGACGTAGTCATCGGCGCCCAGGTCGAAGCCGAGCAGTTTGTCTTGCTCGCTCGTGCGCGCTGTGACGAACAGGATGGGGCCGTCGTACTCTTCGTCGCGCAGGGCCCTGGCCACGTCAAAGCCAGTTTTGTCGGGCTCTGGCCCCTCGTTGAGCATGACGTCCAATACAACGACATCAGGCGGTTGGCGCTGGGTGATCGACGTAGCGCCAGAGATTCCACGCGCGGTGAAGACTTCGAAGCCTTCGCGTTGGAAGAAGCGTTGAAGCGTATCCAAGACCGAAGTCTCATCTTCAACGAATAGGATTCGCGGCACGGTGGCCTCCTTCGATCACGGCTTCGGGGCGAGGCAGCGTGACAGTGAAGGTGGTACCCCGTCCGGGCGCGCTGTCCACCGAAATGGTACCTCCATGCGCCTCTACGATGTACCGAACAATGGTCAGTCCAATGCCGGTACCCTTCCGCCTTCGCACTTGTGGATCGGTCGAGCGAAAGAAGTGATCGAACAACTTGGGCACGTCTTCTGGGGCAATTCCAATGCCCCTGTCCGAGACGCTGACCAGAACGTGGCTATCAGCCACCGCCACGGAAACGCCCACCCACTGCGCGTCTCCTCCGTACTTTGCTGCGTTCGAGAGAAGGTTCACCAAGACCTGCCCAATCGCATCGCGGTCCAACATCAGGGGTGGGACGCTCGTCGGCGTGTCGAGGGCAATGGTGAGCCCCCGCGTCTCGAAGTCGCGGCGAGCCACCTCGACAGCATGTGCGATCAGGGGCGCAAGATAGTCCTTCCGCAGGGTATATTTTTTCGCGCCGCGTTCGATCGCGGCAAAGTCCAGCACGTTGTCCACCAACCGGGACAGTCGCTCGGCCTCCGCCAAGATGGCATCGTAGTGCATCTCGGTGTCGGGCCCCGGGTCGACAAGACCGAACTTGAGCGCTTCGCCTTTGAGGCGGATCTGCGTGATGGGCGACCGAAGTTCGTGCGAGACGTTGGCCGCAAAATCAGCTTTGACACGGGCGGATTCCACTTCACGGGACACGATACGTGCCGAAAGCACCAGGCCCGCCACGAACACGAACACCGCCAGGAGGATCACCGCGATTCTGGTTTGACGTCGCCGACTCAACGCCCGTTCGAAGCCCGCTGTGTCGTCGGGCAGAATCGCCACACGAACGGTCGGAAGCAGCTGACCCAGCGTGCCCACTGCGATCCAGTCCGGAGGAAGCGGCTCGCCCGGGAGCACAAGCACAGGCGCAAGGTCGGGATCCGCGGCAGCGAGTTGGCGCGCGGCCCGCGTGGCACGCTCCAAGACCGCTTCTGACGATAGGCTAAATGCCCACAGGCCCCCTTCGTCGCGAAGGGTCGCCCACAGAGCTGGTGACCCTGCCCGGGCTCCGAGCCAGATCATGGTGCTTGGCTGAGACGGAAAATCGAGCGCGTCCAGCTCATTTTCCACAAGTGCGGCCCAGTACTGCTGGTCGCTGCGCTCATCCAAGCGCTTTCGGACCTGGCTTAGCCACTCCCCGTTCGCCACAGGTTCAAGTCGCCGTAGGGCACGTCGAACGAGGGCCGCGTCGCCGCCATGGTTGAGCGTCCACTGAGACTCGAGCGAGCTGAGAACGAAGTCCTCCATGGCCGGCTGGCCCATCGCCGGGTCACGCGCGAAGATCGTCTCGGCGCGCAACAACGCCGCGACGTCGCTGACCCGCATCCCTCGACTGTCACGCACGCCCACACGCTCGTTGGCGATCCGCTCGAGCCGCTCTCGTGCACCGATGATGTCGCCCGCGCGCCACGCTTCCCTGGCAGCACCCAACTCGGCTTCCGCGGCCCACATGTCGCGCTCGACAGAAAAGCCCGCGCGTTCCCACAGCAGCGCCGCGTCTGAATGTCGCCCGAAGGAGGACTCAATCTGAGCCAAGCGGCGAAGCGTGACCCAGGCAGACGGTGGGGCCGATGCGAGCGTGTCGGTCCTTCGGTCAAAGGGGGCGAGCAGTTCACCATCGGGGTCAAACCGGAAGACGGCCCGCAACTCCGGCGACAGGGCGAGGTGGTCTACGAACAACGATTCGCGCCGAGCCAGCCGAGCCAGCACGGCGATACGGAGCGAATCCCCCTCATCAACCACAATCTGAGCCAGCGCCTCCGCCAAACTGTCGGAGCGTTTACGAAGTTCGCGGCTAAGGCCCGCTTCTTCTGCACCAATCGACGAGACGGCGAGCACCACCAGAAGCAGCATCGGCAACAGGATGGTCGCGGCGAAGAGGCCTAGGAACCGGCTGATCGCGACGAGGTTGCGCAGGTCCTGCATCGCCGCCACTTGGCCCCGACGTCGACCCAGCATGCGCACCAACAAACGTCTAAAAGAGTTCAGCACGGCGGCGCTATATTCGCTGCGTTTGTGGAATCGGAATGCGAATTCAGTCCGTTCACCTGAGTCCCAGGACCAGTTGGGGTGCGCCGGAGAGCGGCGACCATTCTGGGCGGATGGGCTGGGCGAGCCGCAGCGCCACACCCAGCGAAATGGCCCGCGTCAGCGAGAACTCGGCTCCGGGCGCGAGGCCGATCTCGGTTTGCGTGGGTGACATCACCATGTCCATTTTCGTGACGATGCCGGACCTGGGGCCGCCAGCGGTCACGAGAACCCCCGGCCGAACGGTCCAGGAGGTTGCCGGGGCGTCGACGGATGTCCAGGTGAGAACTGCGTCCGCAACGAGTTCGAGCCCCCACGCTGCGTCGTCGTGCCTGGACATCCACCGCAAGCCACCGCCCAAAGAGTTGTCGACGGAAACCACGTCCCGTGTGGCGATTCCGACCGGCGTTCGAAGCGGCGCGGGCAACTCGGCGGTGCTGGAGCCCGGCACCACCGCGGCAACCGCCGAAACGTCGAAGATCGCCGTCCACGCGTCCGTAAGACCGCCGTCGTAGCCCGCGCGCAGTGTGGGCAAGCCGATGCGTCCGAGAACCTGACCTCGGTCCAACGGGCCTCCTAGAGGATGCGCACGTTCCGAGCCAAAGCGTGGGTCCGCCGCGGGCGGGGCAAACAACGACGGCGGGTCCCACGCGTACGGGACGACGACCTCGCCCGTCACGCCATTCGCGGTATCGATCAGAAAAGCAGCAAGCTGGTCGGCCAAGGCCTGGTGCCCGTCGGCAAATGCAGCCGTCATCATTTTGCGTGCGGGCCGTCGGGTCCACAACGACCAAAGCGGTGATTGTTTCGTCAGCGCCCGCTGATGTTCTTGATGTGTGGCTAGACGACGCGAGGCGATCACGGCGCCGTCCGCCCCGACAAGTTCAGCGTCCACGACGGCATCCACGGTGATCCAGCCAGGGACGATCAGGCCGCCGATCGTACCGCTTACGCCCGCCGTCACCTTCGATACCATCCAGGCTGACGACGCTTCTCGTCGGCCCACGTGTTCACGAACCGTCAGGCGCAGTGTGTAACCCTCTGCGGAGTGCTCGTTCGCGCCAAGGCCCTCTAGAACGTCGCGCTGCAGCCGATCCACTGCGTCGATGGGGTAGGGAACGGTGTTGACGTTGCCGTGCGTCGCGAGTGGGAGAGGGAAGTGGTCGAACACACCACCGTCGGCCCTCGAACCCGGCCGGCGCGCATCGACGGGCGCGACTGCGACTACGTCGATCGGCTCCTGCGCCGCGTCGGGAGGGACGATTCGGGTCAAGACGATATGTGCCGGAGGGGTACACGCGGCGCACATTCCGATGAGGCCGAGGTCTGGCCACAACAGGCGGCTTCGCGGAGTTATCCGGGCGCCATGTGGTGGTGGGTCGGCTGCGGCGTCGGTGGTGAGTGGGCGATTCAACTGGATGGCGCGTCCTACCCCGTGAACCCGTGCCCCGAGAGTGATTGGGGTACAGAAGGCGATCGCGAGGATCCAGATCCTGCAATCCGAATCGAACGGTCTGACGGCGCGCGGTGGGTGTCAGCAGGCCTTGTCGACATCTACGAGCCCGAATGGGGGACCCTCGTCTTCGATGGCGTGACCGTCACGGCCGACGAGCTGATGTCAACCGGGCTGATCGTTACGCCTCTCGAAAACGATACGCAGAATTTCGGTACGTTCGGAAACGCACTGGCGGCAGAGACCTACTTGCTTGAGACCTACGAAATCCGCGACAAGGCCTTCGACGTGGTCGCAGGCTGCATCGAGGTGAGATTCTCACTCGTGCGATGAAGCCTAGCGTTCCACGACCCTGAACAACGTAGCGCCTTCCCGCGACACCAAAACCAGGGCACGTTCTGCGGCCTTTTGGAACTGGGCCGCGGCGGCTGCAGGGGTCGCCACCTCCACGCGGTTGATCTCCAGGATGACGTCGCCAGGCTTCAGGCCAGCCCGTCCGGCCGGGCTTTCATCGACGACACGCGCGATCAAGACACCGTTGGACACGCGGTCGGAAAGGCCTAGCTGCGCTCGCATCACGTCATCGAGGGGTCGAAGCACGACGCCGATCTCTTGGTCGCTCGGTTCGTCTGGAAGCGGTGAGCCGCTTGCGACCTCTTGATCCGCTGAGGGGCGTTCGACCAACGTACCGGTCAACGTCTTTGGTTTGCCGTCTCGCACCAACTCCAGCGTAAATTTGGTTCCGGGTCCCGCTCCGGCCACCACCCGACGGAAGGTCTCGGCGTCGGACACGCCCTCCCCATTGAACTTCAAAACGACGTCGCCCGTTTCGACGCCTGCCTTTTCGGCGGGGCTACCGTCCTGGACTTGGTTGAACACCACGCCAGCTCCGACGTCGGCCTGCAACAACTTGGCAAGGTCGTTATCGAGGTCCTGAATGCCCACCCCGAGCCAGCCCCTCGACACGCGCCCGTCGTCGAGCAGATCATCGACGACGGTCCGCGCCATCGCGGCAGGAATCGCGAACCCAATTCCGTTGCTGCCGCCCGTCCGGCTGTAGATTGCAGTCGGAATCCCAACAAGTTGGCCGCGCATGTCCACGAGCGCGCCGCCGCTGTTGCCCGGGTTGATGGCCGCATCTGTTTGAATGAAGTCTTCGTAGTCTACAATTCCAAGATCATTGCGCCCGGTTGCCGAGACGATTCCCATGGTGACGGTCTGGCCAACCCCGAATGGATTGCCCACAGCAAGCACAAGTTCCCCCAAACGCAGGCTCTCAGAGTCTCCGAAGGGGAGTGCGACGAGGTTTTTCGGAGGCGTGTCGATGCGGATGACCGCGACGTCGGTGAGCGGGTCCGTACCCACCAACGTAGCGCTCAACGCCTCACCGTCTGGAAGTAGGACCGTGATTGAGCTGGCACCGTCAACCACGTGATTGTTGGTCACGACGAGACCGGACGCATCGACGATGACGCCGCTTCCCATGCCTTCGGCGTTACGACGCGGGCGTTGGGGTCCTCGAAGGCCAGGAAACATCCGGCCCAACTCCTCGTCGTCGAAGGGCATGCCCATCGCGCTCAGCGTCAGGGGTTTGTCGACTTTGACGCTCACGACACTCTTCACCACGCGTTCTGCAATGTCGGGAATGTCGGTCGGGATCCCGGCGATGGTGCGAATCGCGACCTTCGTTTGTTCGACGACAACTGCTTCAGGAGGTGGCGGTGGCACGGTTGCGCAGGCGAGGAGGGCGGCAAGGGGGGCGAAACGGAACAAGGTCACCTCGTTGTCGCGGACCTATTCGCCGATGTCGCGGAGGGTAGGGGTCGTGAAGGTCCGTGACCGGCAACGACCGCTTGTGGCGTTCAGGGTTGCTTGACGACCAGTTCGTCGGGGAGCGCCTCCACGCCGAGACCCCTGCGCACGTCTACCGTCCCGTCCCAGCGATTTCTACCATGGTCGTCCCGCGCCCTCGTCCCGCTTCGCCCTCGCGCATATGCGGTTCCCTGCCTCCATCCCGACCTCGAAGCTCAGCTCAAGGAGCTTGGGGCGCGATGACCGTAAACCCCTCTGCGTTACTCATCCCGCTCCCGCTCCCGCTCCCCCGCCCGACGCGAGGCACCGATGCCGTTCGACCACGAGAAGCTCGACGTGTATGCGGTCAACCGAGTCGTCGCAATGCTCGTAGCCCTGGCGAAGAAGCTCCAGAATGATCGCTGAGCCAGCGCTCCGAACCGGGAGCGGGACCGGGTGCGGGTCGGCCGCGGCTTCTGGGGCTCGCGCCCAGGAGCTTGGGTACGTCGATGGGCCTTGAAGCGCCGCCTGCGCAGCCACAACGCAAACGGGACCAGCATGGATGGCCACGCGGCGGTGCCGCTGGTTGTGGCGCAGGTCGCGAGCGTCGGCGTGACGCAGGGAAAGGACGGGCTACCCGGCACAGTGATCGGAATGGTGAGGTCGTCGTAGTGGAAGGTCCACTCGCCGTCGTCGAGGCTGGGGGAATCACAGGTCGCGAAGGCCGGCCTGATCGTGCCGTCGCAGTCCGTTCGGTCCTTGTGAAAGTTAATGGTGGCAGACGCCTCGATGAATGCGTCATTTCCGTCAAAGGCGATTCGGCAGTCCGACGCTGCGACTTCGTCACACTCGGAGATCGCGTGGTGGAAGAAGACCAACACTCTTGCACCTCCGAAGGAGCTGAACTCGACCTCCGGGGTCGGCAGCGTGCCGGTCCAGTCTTCGAACTGGGTGTCGAAGGTGTCGCCCACTACGCACACCTCGGAGGCAGATCCGTCGCCGTACGCCACGGTCCGATATCCACAGGCCAGCAGTAGCCACATCGTCCCTCCACAAACCCCGCGCTATCTCCGAAATGGGAGGAGGTGGGCGCGTGCTGTGGACGCTTGCTGCCTAGGGCACGGAACCGGAAGGGCGCTGGTTCAGCGTGGCCGATGTGGTCGGACTGGACGTGGAACTACCCCGGCGCGGACGGCCAGCCCATTCAGCTGAGCGTTCCGCTAATTGAGGCATTGTTCCCCGCCGCGTTCGCGATCGCGATGCTCGGCGCTATCGAATCGCTCTTGAGCGCGGTGGTGGCCGACGGGATGGCGGGAACCCGCCACGACTCCGACGCCGAGTTGGTGGCGCAGGGCGCAGCTAACGTCGTGGGCCCGTTCTTCGGCGGCTTCGCCTCCACCGGCGCCATCGCGCGGACGGCCACCAACATCCGCTCTGGCGGCCACAGTCCGATCGCCGGTGCGGTCCACGCCATCTTCGTGCTGGTGGCGATGCTGACGCTGGCCCCGCTGCTGTCCTACCTGCCGATGCCCGCGCTGGCCGCCCTCCTGCTGCTCGTCGCCTACAACATGGCGGACATCGCGCACTTCTGGCATATCCTCGGCGTGGCACCCAGGTCCGACGTCGCGGTCCTGCTCGCCTGCTTCTCGCTGACGGTCTTCTTCGACATGGTCATCGCCGTGACCACGGGGATCATGCTTGCGGCGCTGTTGTTTATGCGGCGCATGGCCGAGATCAGCGGGTCGCGGGTCCTGGAGGCCGGCGACCCCGCCTTACGACGGCCGCTCCCTTCGGGCGTGGTGCTGTACGAGATCGCCGGCCCCTTGTTCTTTGGCGCTGCCCAGAAAGCCATGGGTGCGCTCGATGCGGTGGCGTCGCGCTCGCGGGTGGTCATTCTCGACATGAGCCTCGTCCCCGTGATGGACGCCACGGGTCTGGTGGGGCTGGAGTCCGCGCTGGCGCGACTTCATGGAACGGACACGCGGGTGATGCTGGCCGGCATCCTGGCCCAGCCGGCGAAGCTCATCGAAAGAGCGGGGCTGCAAAGGGCGTACGCCGTGCAGCTCTTCGACAATGTAGATGCGGCGATCGACGCGACGACGACCCGGTCGGACCCGAAGTTCGGCCTACCGCGGATCGACCAGATCGATGCTCCAGCGCGGCGACTCCGTTCCGGGGACCAGGCGTAGGGGCCGAGGTCGGTCACACCGATGTCGCGTAGCAGATCCTCGTCGGTAAAGGCGCGAAAATGGCTGGTGCGGAAATCGCGGCGCAACATTGCGACCACAGCGTCAGCCAGGACCTCGGGGTTGCGCCAATCCTTTTTTCGTGGTCCGCGTCGCGCCGCCGCCCGAACACCGCAACAGCGCGACGCCGTGCTCGGCCCCCTGCACGTGATTCGAACGCCTCGGCCCGACCCGCGGTGGCTCACCTGGTCAGCGAGCGAGGGGCGATGAACGGTTCACCACGACAGGAGGTGAACCATGGCAATTGCCACCCTTGTGGGCCACGGCCCGCGTGCTGGACAGTCTGGCGAGGCCGTTCAGACGACAGCGCCTCGTACCCATCCGAGGACCTCCAAATGTCGGTCGGGATCCCGGCGATGGTGCGACTCGCTGGCTTCGTTTGTTCGACGACAACCGGTTCATGGCTTGGCGGTGGCACGTTTGGGGTGGGGTCGTGGAGGTCCGTGACCGGCAACGGCCGGTTGTGGCGTTCAGGGTTGCTTGACGACCAGTTCGTCGGGGAGCGCCTCCACGCCGAGGCCCCTGCGCACGTACACATCACAGTATCGCCGGGCATGCTGTTTCACCCGACCGAGCAAACTGTACCCGCGACCTGCCCGCGTCAGCACGGCTCGATCGTTCTTGTACGGCGACTGGACGATGGCCGGGTCTGAATGGGTGGTGACGATGACGTCAGGCCGCTTTGGTGTGTACGTGAGGACCTGCGCAGGCCCGCCGTTGGGGTGGCTCCGCGTCAATGCATCTTCGTGCATTTCGAAAACCGGATTTCCAGCACCCCACCAATACGCGGCGACACCGGCGTCGCGAACCGCCAGGGTCCGGCCCGGTGGCAGTTGCGCGGCAACGAGCCGAATGGCAAGCGAAAGGTCGTTGTCCGGAACCACGCTGTGGCCTCGGTCGTAGGCGCGGAGGTGGCCGTGCAGCGGTGACAACAACACAACCAGAGGAGCGAGGAGCGTCCACCGCGCCCAGCCACCCGACGACGCGACGAGCGCCGCCGCAATCAGGCCGGCCGGAACGTACAAGCGACCTGCGGGCATCCACTCCGCGACCGTCCAGGTGCTGGCGAGTAGGAGGAGCCCCACCCGCGCGACAGCGCTTTGGTCCAAAGACGGGGCCCTCAGACTTCGGAACAGCAGCACCGCGGTCACAAGGGCCCACCACACCAGATCCGGTCCTTGTAGCCGAAGGGTCTCTGCCCACCGGGACCACAGTGGGTCTACGGACTTTGCAGTGAAGGTATTAGGAACCAGCGCGCCGAAACTCACCGCGCGCCAGGCGCCAATGAGCAGCGGGATCGACATGGCGCTGCAGCGATCCCGCCAGCCGTTGGCACGGACCGCTGCGGCCAACGCCAGCCAAAGCCCTTCTGGGCGTACGGCAGCGGCCAGTCCCGCCAGCCAAGGTCGTGAACGCGTCGCGACTGCGTGTGCGCCCAGCAACACGGCAGCCCCGTACATCGCTGTTTCCAACCCATTGGTACTGGCAATCGCGAGGTGCAGATCGAGGGCGACGAACAGCGTCGCGACGGCCGGAGCGACTGGGTTGTCGGAGAGTGCACGGGTCAGGCGGGCGACGAGGGGGAGGCAGAGCACACCAAAAAACAGTCCCCCGAACGTCAACAACGCATTGGGCGGCGCGCCCAGGCCCAGCCCGACGGCCAGCGCGACCACCCATACGAGGTTGGTGAATCCTTCAACGGGGGGGCTGTCTACGCTGTAGGTGAGACCCCACCCGTGGGCGAGGTGGTCCGCGTACCGGGCCGAAATCCACGCGTCGTCCACAGTTGTGGACAAGTTGGGCCATGCAAGGGCGACGAACAGGACGACCGCGACGGGTGTGGCCCACCGAAGCACGTCAGCGCACCACGATCGTGCGTAGGTCGTGCGCGCCGTCGGCCCGTGCAAATTCGTAGAACAGGTGCAGATTGCCGTTGAATTCCACGACGTCTACGTAGCGCAAGGATCCCGTCGCGTACGGGCTCGTGTAAGCCGGCTCTTGTTTCGTCGTCGTGTGCAGAGAGGTCAGATCCGCCCCTTCCGCCAGACCACAACGCTCCTCATAGTTTTCAGCGGCGGACGCGCTTCCGTCGTAAAACGCCAGCAATCGTTCCTCGACCCGCACGACACTGTTGATTCGCCGACAGTAGCGGTCCCAACCCGTTCCTTCGGGCGCGAATACGACGCCATGCCAAGCCCAGTTGCGAAGGTCTTCCGACGACGCGAGGGCCGTCGCTGAAATGCAGTCACCCGTGTTGTAGATGTCGAGCGTTTCGTGAGACGACGCTGAAGTCGAGGCAGTGCGAACGGCCACACTGAGCAACATCCAGGTTGTAGCGCCCTCTTTCCACAAGTAAGGGTCCTTGACGCCTTCCAAATCGACGTCCGACGCGCGAAAAACGACTTCTCGATGTGCTGGGTCGAGCAAACCGAGGTCAGGGCCGCGAAGCACGGCCGTGCACCACCTGCCGTCGGACGGATCAACGTAGCTGACGAACAAGTGCCACAGCCCGTCCGCAGTGCGCTGCACGGCGCTCCGTTCCAACGAGGCCGTGTCGAACTGGTCCTTCGTGAAGCGCACGATGTCGTCGAATCGTGCGCCATCGGTGGACGTGGCGATAGCGATTTCGCCGCCTCGTTCGGGGGCGACGCCCCGCGGTCGGCGGATTCGGTAGGTCAGCACCCACAAGCCGCTCGCAGGGTCGCGGTAAACACCGGGACATCCAATCCAGTAGCCAGGGCCCGCGCCTGCCGGTTCGCGCAGAACACGGCCGTTCGCGAAATCGGCGGAGGACGGTAGCGTGCCAAATGTCATCGATACTCCAAAGCCTCCGGCCCGTACCGCGCTTTTTGTGGCTGGGCCCGACGAGGGGAGGGCTACAGGCTAGCGGTTGCCCGTACCGGAGTGGAGATGCCCGACACCACCTTCGAGGAAGGAACGCCGCTGGACCGGTTCCTCCTGGATTCGCTACGCGAGTATGCCGATGCCACGGGGACATTCGTTTCGCTCATTCAGGCGATCGCGCTTGCCGGCAAACTCATCAGCGCCCGGGTGAACCGTGCGGGTCTCGCAGGCATGTTGGGGGGTACGGGCGACGTCAACATTCAGGGTGAGTTCGTTCAGAAGCTCGATCGCTACGCGGACGACACGTTCGCGTACGCACTGGAGCACGGCGGCCACACAGCGATGGTGGTTTCTGAAGAACGCGACGAACCCCTGATTGTGGGGGGACGTTGGAAGAGCGGTCGGTACGTCGTCTGTGTGGATCCGCTGGACGGGTCGAGCAATATCGACGTCAACGCGACCATCGGAACGATCTTTGGCATCTTTCGCCGCCTGAGCCCGGAAGGAAGTCCCGCACAACCGGGTGATGCCTTGCGTTCCGGCCGTGATCTCGCAGCGGCCGGATACCTCGTCTACGGCTCAGGAACGATGCTTGTGCTCGCCACTCCGAAGGGTGTGCAGGGCTTCACGCTCGACCCTACGGTTGGGGAATTTTTCCTGTCGCACCCGGACATTCGCACACCCGCGGCGAAGATCTACTCGTGCAACGAAGCCTACAGCGACGCTTGGCAACCGGGTCTCCGTTCTTGGCTAGCCGACGTCAAGACTAGGGCGTGGTCCTCTCGATATATCGGGAGCCTCGTCGCGGACTTTCATCGCAATCTGCTAAAAGGGGGCCTGTTCGTATACCCGGCGACGGCAGGCGCGAAAGAGGGCAAACTACGTCTGTTGTACGAAGCATTCCCACTCGCTTTTATCGCCGAGAAGGCCGGGGGCGCGGCGACGGACGGCCGCGCGCCGATTCTCGATCGGATTCCGTCAGCACTGCATGACCGAGTGCCGCTCGTGATTGGGAGCGCAGACGCCGTCACCGAATTGACAGCACTCATGGCTAAGGACGAGCCGTTCTAGGCGCGGTCCCCCTTCGACGCGAATAGGCGGCTCGTTCTTGGGGGTGGCAGATGGCTTGCCTGTCATGGCGTGAGCAGGAGCACGAAGCGTTCGCGGCGCATGGTACGTTCGCTGAACCCGGCGTGGATGCCAATTATCCGCCGTCAAGGACCTGCAGAATTGTCAACGCTGCGCTGGAGTTGACGATTGATCCGGTCGGGCGGCGGTTTCAGGGGACCTTACGATTGCACCTGGTGCCGACGCCCCTGTTCGCTGGGACTTGGAGCCTCGACGCAGAAGAAATCACGGTCGTCAGCGCTATCGACGACAAAGGCGTGCCGCTGACGTGGCTTCCCACGGACCAGGGCCTGCTGTTCCAGTGCGAGGTGCCGACCTGGGTCGAGCTGAAGTGGACGGGAGAGAATCCGACCCGCGGCATGTACTTCACAGGCCCCACCGCAATTGCGCCCAATCGGCAACACATGGCCTGGACACAATGTCAGGACGAAGACTCGCATTTTGTATTTCCATGCCACGACCACCCCGGTGCTCGTCATCCCTGGACCGTCACGGTGATTGGACCGGTTGGCTACACCGTGTTGTCCAACGGTCGTCGGGTCTCAGAGGAGATCGTCGGCGAGCACATCGTCGGGCGCTTCGCGACGGACGCGCCGATGCCGGCGTACTTGGTGACCGCCGTTGTCGCGCGTCTCACTGCCCTTGAGCACGAATGGAAACACGTACCGGTTCGTTACCTGGTGCCCGTGGGGGAGGAGGAAAACGCGCTTCGCGGCATGGGGCGCACACCCGAGATGATGGAGTTGTTCTCCACACTCACCGGAGTTGCTTACCCGTGGGCCCGCTACGACCAAGTCGTCGTTCACGACTTCGTGTTCGGCGGCATGGAGAACACGGGCTGCACGACCATGACGGACATGCTCCTGGTCGATGAAAAGGGCGCAAGCGAATGGGAGCCGGACGGACTCGTGGCCCACGAACTCGCCCACCAATGGTTCGGCGACCTCGTGACCTGCCAAGACTGGTCTCAGGGCTGGTTGAACGAGAGTTGGGCCACAGTCATGGAAGCGGTGTGGTGGAAACACTCTCGACCGGAAGGCGAAGCGACTTGGTACCGTTGGCAGATGGCCAACGGGTATTTCGACGAACACAGCCGGAGGTATCGCCGACCCATCGTCAGCTACCGGTTCCGAGAACCGATCGACCTGTTTGACCGCCACTTGTACAACAAGGGCGGAATGGTCCTGTGGACGTTGCTTCAGACGCTTGGGGACAAGGCATTTTGGGGGGGCGTTTCCGCCTATTTGCACACCAATCGCGACGGCACGGTGCACACGCGCCAGTTTCAGCATTCCCTCGAACAACATACCGGAGCCAACCTCGATCGATTCTTCGACCAATGGATTTTCGGCGCGGGCCATCCGAGTGTCGACGTGTCGCTCGGAGAAGAACCGGGACTCGTATTGGTCACGGTGGCGCAAAAGCAAAAGGGCGCGGACGTCGCCGCAGCCTTTCATTTCAACCTCGACATCGAGATCGTGCTGGAGGACGGCACCCGAACGGCCGTTTCGCTGCCCATTACTGAAACCAAACGGACATTCGCCTTGCCGAGAACCGGCCCGGTCCGGACCGTGCGAATCGACGCGGGCTTTCGTGTACTTGCGGAAATCGTATTGACCGGCCCTGTGGCATGGCTGATCGCCGCCACCGAGGATCCCTGTCCGGTGCTTGCCCTTCGGGCCTGTGTTGCCCTCCTCCGGACAGACAAGCGGAAGGGGGTCGAAGCGGTGTGGGACACGAGGTCGGGCCACCCCTGCGCCCAGTTGCGCTCCTCACTCGCAGAACGCCTAGGCGCACGCCGCGGGGACGACACGCGCGACCGGCTCATAGAAGCGCTTTGCACCGACACGAGCCCGATCGCGCGCCGTGGCGTTGCAGTGGCCTTAGGTGAGTTTCGGGACAGCGTTTGCGCTGACGCCCTGATGGACGCGTTGACGAAAAATCCCGAGACGTGGCAGTTGCACGCGGCGTTATTGACCAGTTTGGGATCAACTCGGGACGAGCGTGCAATTCCGGTGCTGCGGAACCACCTGACGCACGAATCGTGGGCGGACACGGTCAAGCGCGGCGCCCTCGCGGGCCTTGGGGCCGGAGGGTGGGCGGTGGTCTTGACGGACCTCGTGAAGGAGTCCCAACCGGATCGGCAAGACCGTTCTAGGGGGGCCGCTGCCACGGCATTGGCCCGGCTTGCGGAGCAGCAAGAACCGCTCCGTCGTGTCATCGTCGATCGCCTCATCGAGATGCTCTCCGAACCGGGATTTCGAGCCCAACTCGGAAGCATCGACGCCCTGGGTCAGTTGCGAGACGCTCGCGCCGAGCGTGCGCTCGTCCTACTGCACTGCACCGCCCCGGACGGCCGAACGCGACGAATGGCCTTTGAGGCCGTCGCCCGAATCCAGCGCGGCGCAAACGAAGGTTTGACGCCCATTCGGAGTCGGATGGACGACATTGGCGCGGAGGTCGCGAAGCTTCGCCAGCGCGTGGACCGTCTCGACGGACCAAGCTAGCAGCCTGTCGGAGATTGCGCACCTACTGCGGGAGGCGATGCCATCCGCGGGACTTCGTCACGGGGACCCCACCCTCGGTCGGAGTGCGTCAAGCACGCCTTCCCTCGGGTTGCACCCCGTTCCTCGTCCGGCGGCGGCCTCAC